>CALMXV010000470.1 GCA_937871155.1 uncultured Taibaiella sp.
ACACGCTATCCATGCGATGCGTCTAGGGCATCCTATTTTTTACCGGACAACATTATTTTTATATATAGGTAGGTTGTTACTCCAATATCCATTTCTTTTTATTCAAATGTGCTACTGAAGCTTCAATGGCATATTTATTCTTGATATACGCCGTTACTTGTTCAGCTGCAAATACTGAGCGATGTTGACCGCCGGTGCAGCCAAATGAAATAATTAACTGGTCGAAACCACGAGCTAAATAGTCATCTATATTGATGCTGACCACGGCATAAACATGCTCCAAGAACTCATTCATTCTTGTTTGGTTCTTCAAGAAGTCTTGAACTAATTCATTCTGTCCGGTTAGATGCTTGTACTCTTCAAACCTTCCAGGATTTAATATCCCACGACAGTCGAAAACAAAACCACCACCATGTTCTGTTTTGTCTTTAGGATATCCATTCTTATAGGAAAAGCTGTTGACTTGTATGTTTAGATTATGTTGCTGTTTGGGTAATTCAGGTAAAGTATATTGTGCTTGCAGTTGTGGTGAGGAAATGTTTTCTAATAATTTTCGAAGCTGTGGGTATGCCGGTAGCGAAGGATTGTCGGATAGAAATTGTTCCAGGTTTTTCAAAGCTGGTGCAATGCTGCTAAGGAAGTGCGGTTTCTTCTCTATTAATCCTCTAAAACCATAAGCACCTAAAACCTGCAACAGTCGTAGCAATACAAACTGTGTATAGCTTTTACGAAAATGCAATTCATCCATTCTTGCAGAAGGGATTGTCTGTAGCTTAGTGATATAATGTCTTAGTAATTCTTCTTTCCAATCTTGTGGTAATTGTGCTTTTGCCTGCCATAGCAACGAAGCTATATCATAATAAGGTGGGCCTTGCATGGCACCTTGATAATCGATTAAATAAGGTTGTCCATTTTGCATCATGATGTTTCTACTTTGGAAATCTCTAAACATCAACATTTGTGGCTGTATTCTTCCCAGCTCTCTACTCCACTCTTCCATTTCGTTAAGTATATCCAGCTTATCATAATGCACCTTTTGCAAATCAGCAAAATAATATTTGAAGTATAGCAAGTCTTGAATGATGGCTTTCTCATCAAACTTACTAGTAGTAAAGCATTGTTCATAATTAACCTCCGTACCAGCTACCCATTGAAGTTTTATCAACTCATCTATAGCTTTTAGATAGGCTGTTTTTACGGCTGGTGTCAATCCTTCTTGCTGTAGTTTACTAAATAAAGATGTGTCGCCTAAGTCTTCTTGTAAATAAACTTTTTTGTCTTTACTCTTTTGATAGACATGTGGAACATGCACTCCATGTTTTAAAAATAAATCTGTGAAGTAGAAATAAGAATTGTTTTCTGCTACATGATTATTAAACGTACCAATCGCTTTATGTAATTCATTGCTCAAGCGATAGTATTTTCTATCAGAGCCTGACACCGGAAGGGTTTCAATAACCGTAGGCTTGCTGCCAAATTGCGTTTCAAAAAGCTGTTCTAACGTTTCGTTTACTGATACTTTTGTTTTAGGTTCTGCCATATAATTTTGAGGGGTATTCAAATAAAAATAATTCTTTTTCTTCCTGTTCAAATTCCAACCAATCTTGAGCATCAAATCTTACCCCTACAATACCACAAGTTGGCATATCTTCTATCTTGAAAATAGGAGTAAGGCTATTGACAAATTCAGTAATACCGGGGTTATGAGCTATGAGAAATGCCGTAGTTATGTTGTTGGGGATTAATTGTACTTCTTGAAGTAATCGTTCCGTGCTACTATGATATAAGGTAGGTTCTAAACGAATAAGATGGATATCGACATGGAGCGTTTGTGCTAATCCTTCTGCTGTTTGCTGCGTTCGTGTAGCCGCACTAGCTATTATGATATCCGGATGAATACCAAAATATTTCAGTCGCTCACCCATCATTGCAACCTCTCTCTTTCCTCTTTCATGCAAGGTTCTTTCATAGTCATTTTGCAAGCTATGCGCATAGCTTGCCGTGGCATGACGAATAAGAAAGACTTGTTTAATCATTGAAAGAAGTGCTTATAGTTTTTTATAATAGTGAAGTTGTAAATCGTATCCATCAAATACGGCATAGCTATCATACTTCAGCCAGTCGCCAAGATTGATATACTTACTCGTATTCGATAAAGGGTATTCTTGTGCTATATGTCGATGTCCAAAAATGAAATAATCAACAGGCTCATTTTGTAAGATGCTTCTTGCATATTGTACCAGCCATTCTTGCTCTCCTAAAAACTTATCTTCTTGACCGCTTACATGTTTCGGTCCTTTTTTGCTAAGCCAACTTGCTATTCCTACACCAGTATCGGGATGAATACGTCGATACAGCCATTGCGCCAAAGTGCTGGTCAGTACTTTCTTCATCAACTTATAACCCTTGTCCCCCGGTCCTAATCCATCGCCATGAGCTATTACAAACTTCTTGTTGTTAAATGTTCTGAAGATGGGGGCATGATGTACCGGTATATCTAGTTCTTCTTGAAAATATCCCCGCATCCACAAGTCATGATTACCGGTAAATGCTTCTATTACCAATCCCTGATCTCTTAGCGTTGCCAACTTACCCAGAAAGCGCGTAAATCCTTTGGGAACAACATTTTTATATTCAAACCAAGCATCGAATATATCCCCTACTAAATACAATATTGCAGCTTCTTTTTGTATTTCGTCCAGCCAAGCACAAAGCCTCTTTTCACGTTCTATAGTAGCCGCCTTATCCGGTATTCCCAGATGAAAATCTGAAGCAAAATATATTTTCTTGTTTGCTGGTAGCTGCATAGTTCTTACTGATACTTTTTAAGGAAGTGTAGCGTTGGAGTAGGATGATATCTACTAACTTGCTTACTTGATGTGCCTTTGTATCAAAGCCCAATTTGAAGGATAGTGAAGTTTCTTCATTTCAATATTGGGTCGGCAAAAATACTGATTCCATTGTATTAAAAATCGAAGATTATTTTAGAAGGAACCCCTTAAAACTTTAATCGTTCTGCCATGCCAATTCCAAACAACGCATAGTCGTACTTAATAGGGTCGTCTGGATCCCAATGCTTTAATTGTTGGGTTAAGGCAACAGCATTTTTCCAATTAGACTTTGCATCATCTAGCAATCCTAATCGATAGGCTACATTAGCTACATGAACATCTAATGGGCAAATGAGTTGATACGGTTGTATCTTTTCCCACAAGCCGAAATCTATTCCTTGCTCATCCTTGCGTACCATCCACCTTAGAAACATATTGATACGCTTACAAGCAGAATTTTTTAGTGGCGTTGAAATATGTTTGGTGGTTCTACTAGGATGTGGTAAAGAAAAAAAATATTGGTGAAAATGAATCAAGGCCTCACCTATATGCGTCTTTGAATAGAACGCTTCTGTTACAAAAGCCGATTCTAAAGAATCCTCTTGTTGATAGTGATGTTGTAGAAATTGAATGAAATAAAGAAGATCCGTAGCATTAAATGTACGATGTTTAAACTCTAGAAACCGCTTCAGATGCTGCTCTTCATGATGACAGATAAAATCATAAGGCGCATTTTCCATTAGTTGAATCAGCTTAGTAGCACTATTGATAATGCTTGTCCGATTGCCCCAAGAAAAAATAGCCGCAAAGAATCCGGCTATTTCTATGTCTTGTTTTTGGGTAAACCGATGTGGAATACAAACCGGATCAGTAAGTATAAAATCAGGATGTTGGTAAATATTTAGCTTAGCATCCAATACTTGCTTTATCTTTTCCAAAATCCTTTACTTTTTTTCTTTTTACCGTCTTTACCATCCAGCAAATACACTTTGCGCATGGCTATATCGGTATTAGGTCTATCAGCTTGTCCTTTAGGCATCATCGATATTTTGTCCACTACATCCATACCTTCCAGCACGATACCATAGATTGTATAGTTGCCATCTAAGAATGGAACGCCTCCTTGAGTTTTATATACTTCTCTTTGAGCAGGAGTAAATACCCTACCTGTTTTTTGAGAGATGGTATTCAATTCATCATCTGTATATTTTTTACCGGTAACTATATAGAACTGACAAGCTGATGACGCTTTTTCAGGATTGTTGTCGCGCGCCATTCCTAACGCCCCACGACAGTGATAAGCACTATCATTGATTTCAGCAGGTACTCGATAGCCTAATTCGCCATTCCCTAAAAGCTGTCCCGGCTGTGCTCGTTTAGAATCCGGGTCACCGCCTTGAATCACAAAACTAGGAATCACACGATGGAACAATGTACTATCAAAGAATTTTTCTTTTACCAGTTTTATCATGTTATCCCGATGTAGTGGCGTATAATCATAGAGTGCTAATACGATATTGCCACTATCGGTTTCTATTTTCACACGTGTGGTTTGTGCATAGCTTAAGGAAAAGAAAACAGAAGTAATTAAGAGTAAAAAAAATTTTTTCATTTAGTAAAATTGAATTTTTTAGCGGTACAAACTACTAAATTAGCAGCTAAATACAAGTAATGGGATTCATCAAGCAAGCTAATAAAATTGCCAACCTACTTCCGGAATGGGCTTGGAATTTCGCTTCACGTGAGCCTATTACTACCTATAATCCTACAAGAACAGCATCAGAAAGAGAAGAGCCTAACCAATCGCTTTATTCTATATATAGCTATGATGCTTCGCAATTAGAAGAACGTATTTCGCACCTAGAAGCAGATTGTGTAATCCATCCGGAATCCAAAAAAGTTACTTGGATTAATATAGATGGACTTAAAAAACTAGAAGTAGAACGTATCTCTACACGTTTAGGTATCCATAACTTGTTGATAGAAGACATTCTTAGTTCCGGTCAACGAGCTAAAATGGATGAAATTGGGAACATCATTTTTTGTCTTTTACCAATGCTTTATTACAATGAAGGTACCGGTGTTGTAGAAAGCGAACAAGTAAGTATCATCCTCGGTGGTAATTTTGTTTTATCCTTTCAGGAAGACCCGGAACGAGATGTATTTGACCCGGTGCGAGAACGACTTCGTAACAATGTTCAAAAGCTTAGGGGTAGCACCTCCGACTATCTATGTTATAGCCTTATTGATGTGATAGTAGATAGCTATTTTGATGTGATTGAAAAATTAAGTGAGCGTATAGAACGTTTGGAAGAAGCCCTACTGTCAAATAAAGAAAAGACCGCATTACCCAAAATCAGCATTTTGCGTAGAGAGATTATGTTGCTAAGGCGAACCATAATGCCGGTTCGTGATTTAGTGAATGGTATTGTAAGAAGTGAAAATGACGTGTTG
>CALMXV010000471.1 GCA_937871155.1 uncultured Taibaiella sp.
AGTGTTTACCAATCGCTACATAGCAGCAGTGCCCATCTTTGCATGGTCTATTGTTGTGTTGCCTTTGCGCTGTTACGGCTTCACAGCAATCCTGCAAAAAAGACAACAAGGCTCCCTCATCAATAAAGGAGCGATACTTGATTTAGTAGTAGCGGTAGCATTGATGTATCCTATGTATCGTTGGATGGGACTTCCAGGAGTAGCGCTCAGCTTTGTTATCAGCACCTACGTGCAGGCAGGTTACTATTTATTTCATACGGCTCGTTTGGTACAGCAACCCCTACAATCTCTAGTGCCATTAGCCTTCTGGGGAAAACAATTGTTCCTTTCTGTTGTTGTAATAGGGATAAGCTACTTCTCTTTGATGCAATTGGGTTTGGCATCTTGGCAAGTGTTGCTATCGGGGTTAGTGATTGCTTTTGTGCTAAGTGGAATCCAATTAGTAGCTGCTATTCGCAAGGGGTAATTGTTGTTTTAACATAGGAACTCTTAGGGATTAAAGGCTATTATACAAATATACAAGAATCTATTGCTGATAATGCCACCATTATAAGTCGTTATCATGTGTTGTATTAAATTGAGCAAGCTTTTAGAATATCAAAAAGCGACTTAGAAACCAGGCCTATTTTCCATTTTAAAGAAGAGCCTATCAAACTTCATCTATTGATTAGTTTTATGGCACTCTTTATTTCAAAACATATAGAACTAAATACAAATCGCTCTATCAAGCATTTCATTGATGAATGTAAAAAAGTAACCGAACTGATACACGTATTTACAACCAACTTACCCAAAAAGAAAAAAGAATGAGAGCTAAAAAATCAAAATCTATTTCAGAACTTTTATCGAAAATGAATTTGTCTTACTAAATCGGACAAGTCAGGAGAATTCGTGGTCAGTTTATAAACTTGTCGTGTGGTGAAGATGCGAGAATGTGGAAATGCTTGACAAAAATTGGTTACAGTGTACTGATTTATAATGTTATTAATGCCATGAATGGTGAAAATGGGTTTGCCTGCGATCGAAACATCTGAAATAATAGAAGTGTCGGGTATGGTGAGGTAAATAACGTGTTGGGCATTTGTGTTGCCTATACTATTGGCAATGGTAAATACCAAAAGAAAAAGATATTTTTTCATGGAAATAAATTTTGAGGAATAATTATTTTTTTTGAATGATTAGCTTCCGAGTTGCAGTAGAATAGTCTAAAAACTGAACGTTGAGGATATACATTCCATTTGATAGATTGCCGGTATTAAGTCGGTTTGTGTTTGGTAGGGTGTGTTTAAAAATCAATTTACTGTCAGTAGTGAAAAGCGATAGCTGACGGATGGTCTTGTGGGTCTTATTGTCTATAATAATTTCATCAGAAGCCGGGTTGGGATAGACATTAAAATCAATATTTTTTTCTGTAGGAGAAATGTTTGTGGCATTTGGTGTAAAACGTAACACTACACATTTTGCATCAAAACCAGCATTAAAATCACTACTTGCACCACATACAAGTAGTTTGTCATCTTGTTGGTGGGCAAGACCATAAGGAATATTCCTTCGTGTTAACACTTTGTGTGCAACACTTCCATTAATTCCAAAGGAAAAGTCAATAGTACCATTAGGCATTAAACGATAAATAATGAGACTACTATCTAATTCTCCAGCGACTATTATTTTACCATTCGGCTGCATAGCCAAGGAGTTCCCAGTACTTTTTGAAATTTTCACTATACCACTCTTTCCAAAATTTGCATCAAGTACTCCATTAGTGTCAAATCGTACCACAATAAGACTATCCGCATGTCCTACTAATAAAATTTTACCATCTGGTTGCACCTGCATAGCCTTACAATAAACAAGTGCATTGCCTACCTCTGCATAAGCTACACCTGTATGATTAAAGCTTGTATCAAGATCACCATTCGATAGCAATCGGATTGCAGTAAAACAGTGGCGGTTGATTGTTGTTATGCGAGTTGAAGCCCCCAACATGATTCTACCATCTGGAAGCACAGCTATATCATTAGTCATTGGGAAGCTAAACCCTGTAGAAGTTCTAAAACGACCACTTACTGCAAAACTGCTGTCGATTTTACCATTTGTATGATATCGAAGAACTTGAAGCGTATCTAAAGAAAACTTATAAGAACCATATGCTAAAATTTTACCATCTTGCTGAAGAGCTATGCTTGATAGTTTTTCAGCAATCCCAACACCAAGTGGGTGAGTGTAGGCTGTAGTAACATAGCCCGTATTTCCAAAGCTACTATCTGGGCTTCCATCACTTTTTAAACGACATATTAGAAAGTCTAAATTTGTTGGTATAACTTCTGTTATGCCTCCTAAAATAATTTTATTGTCAGGTTGGAAACATAGTCCATTAAATCCTGCTGATCCAATATTATTTTGTAAAGGATATCGAAACTCTCCATTATTAGCAAAATTTTGATCTAAGCTACCATCTGCATTTAAACGGATGGTTATAGAGTTTTGTAGATTGGAAATATAGCGCCAGCCTGTTAATACTATTTTTTGATCGGGTTGTATGGCTACCCGTAAAAAATAACCATTAGTATCTCCAATGTATACCCCATTATTCGCAAAACCCTTATCTAACTGCGCAAAAGCTACACTATTACTAAACACGTATATCAATAATAGAAAGAATGTATATTTCATGATAATAAGTTGTAAACAAGTTGAAAATACAAATATTTACTAAGAATCGTATAAAATTTAATTTATTTTATTTTATAATTCAGGGGAAATACTTGAGAACTTAATCTTCAATCGAGAGTCTATTAAAGCTAATTATAATCTGGTGCCATTATTGCCTATAAGTAAAATATTAGAAAAGATATTTCTTTTGTAAAAGGTTTATTATATACAAAATAGTGGATTTTACACGATTTCAAAGCATATAGAACTTAGTAAAAATTACACTATCCAACATTTTATTGATGAATACAAAAATGTTGCAGATGCCCGAATTTACAACCAATTAACTCATTAAGAAATTAGAATGGGAGCTAAAAAACCAAAAGCTTTTACTAAAATTTTATCAAAATTGAATTTGTCGTACAAATTCGGACAAGTCTGGTAAAAAGTTGGTATTATTCAAAATCTTTCTTCTCAAAGGGTTTTTGTACTTCTCTTTTGCCGTATCTATTACTTTCTCAGTTACAATTTCTCTTCAAATATTCATCTGATTACAGGTACAATTTTGTTAGAACAATGATGAATAAGGCTTCGCTTACCACAATCAAAGTTCATTTTATTCTCTAAGCCTTCTTTTATACTTTTGCCTCCTAAATATAAAAATTCAATATAATGCTAGGACGCAAACTCATTACTTTAGATGAATTCACTATTCAGGAAACTCGCAAATTCCCTCAAGCTACCGGAGAGCTATCTGCATTGTTGAGGGATATCGGTTTGGCTTGTAAACTAATCAATAAGCAAGTGTCGAAGGCCGGTTTAGTGGATATCTTAGGAAAGCATGGAGCTACCAATGTGCAAGGAGAAGAACAAATGAAATTGGATGTATATGCTGACGAAACCCTGATAAGTGTTTTAAGAAATAGTGCAGAATGTGCCGGCATTGGATCCGAAGAAAATGACGACCATATTTGCTTTGATGATGAGTTTTCTCTTAACTCAAAATATGTGGTGTTGTTCGATCCGTTGGATGGTTCTTCCAATATTGATGTGAATGCTTCTATTGGTACTATCTTTTCTATCTACCGTCGTGTTAGCCCACTAGGTTCGC
>CALMXV010000472.1 GCA_937871155.1 uncultured Taibaiella sp.
TTAATTTGAGGTAATACTTCCTTGATATAACTCTGTGTATAGGATTGGAACGGTTCCCATTTATTATGAATTACGAATAAAGGCTCTGTCAACAGACTGCTTAATGACTTTTCTTGAGAAAAAGGGAAGACTTCATTTTCCTTTGTATCTCTAAGTTGTAGCAATATGATGTTGCCAACATGTTCTTGCATCCAATCTTTATGAATTAACAAGTATCTACTGATTAGTTCGATACCAAAATTATCTCGCAATCCGGCATCCATCACATCTATTTCAGGATTAGAAGGCAGCTTCACTGCTGGCAATACATAAGGGAAGGTAGCATTCATCCGAAGGGCAGTAGGCAAGCGTAAGTACAATGCATTTTGATACTTAAACAAAGCAGTAAAATCTATTGCATCAATAGGAGTAGTGGTATCGTTTCGTCCATAGGTAGGCATCATCAGATAGCTAATGGGTATTGGAGAAATCATGAGTTTTCGTCCGTCATTTATAATGGTGCTATTAATCACAAAATTAGGAACGTCTCCTTTTTCAATAAGCAGTTTATCATCTCCGATTCGCTTGTCTAGTACTCCTTCGGTATTGCGAATTAACTCTTGTTCCATTGCATAGCCTCTGTCTCTATTATACGATTTACCTGAGATAGCAATCTTGTTGAATGGTGAAATAATATCTAAGCTGGCAAAAGAAAAGATGATAGCATTTAGTAAGTCTTTACCTACATTGTCTAAATACTTAGTACTATAGGCTTTTTGTATTGTTCCTTTTAAAACTCCGGTATGAATACTCTGCCAATACGAAGCTCCAATCATGCCGCCAGAAGCACCGGATATCAGAACTGCGTGTCTAAACAACTGTCCTTGGGTAAGACTATCTAAGTATTGCAAAGAGCGTAAAGTCCAATAGGCGGAGCGGGTGCCACCACCACTTACCGCTATCACTACTAAAGGTGGTTTTGAATTTGTACTGTCTTGGTTTTTCTCCAACCAATTTGTAAGACGTTGCTGTTCTTGATTAATGTCTTTTTCATACACACCAGAGTTGAGCATCGTACGAAAAGAATCATATTGATAGGCAGGATGGTATCCCGTATGATAATCCAAACCAAAAGCTTTACTACCGATATTAAACAACGAATATTTTACTAAAATAGAAATGATAGCCCCTATCATTATCCACCCCATCAACTCCCATGTTT
>CALMXV010000473.1 GCA_937871155.1 uncultured Taibaiella sp.
TCTATACTCCGGTGCTGCCTGTACAATTACTTTGTATTGCCTACCAAATTTGATAAAGTTGATTTCATAGTTGCTACCCAATAATGTTGAAAGGGAATTCATTGCATTTTCTACCGATACACCTTTTTGTTGTGCTAGGTCATTATCTACTCTTAAAAGGAATTGTGGATAGCTGGCACTATAAAAACTAAATACAGAGGTTAACTCGGGTCGTTTATAAAGTTCTTGTAAAAAATCTTTATTGACTTTCTCCATTTTTTGATAATCCCCTGTACCGACTTTATCCAATAAACGAAGTTCAAACCCTCCGGCAGCTCCATATCCCGGCACGGCAGGTGGTTGGAAAAATTCGATTTTAGCACCGGCTATATTTTTACTTTTTTCTTCCAATTCATGGATGATTTCTTGAGCAGAAAGTTTTCGGTCTTCCCATTTTTTAAGGTTGATTAGGCAGGTACCAGAGTTAGCACTAGTTCCTTCAGTTAAGATTTCATAACCTGCTAGGGTCGATACTGATTGAATGCCCTCTATCTCTTCTGCCATCTTTTGAAGGCGTTCTGCTACTTCGTTAGTTCGCTCAAGAGAAGAACCTGGAGGGGTTTGAATGATGGCATAAAACATTCCTTGATCTTCATTGGGTATAAATCCTGAAGGCACATACTTGTTCAACATATAAGTACCTACTGTAAACAACACTAACATTCCATAAGTAAAGACACGGCGGTCTAGTACTTTCAATAGATTGGACTGATAGTTCTTTGCTGTTTTATTAAATGCGATATTGAATAAATCCAAAAATCTATTGATGGGCGTTTTCTTCTTTTCCTTGCCATGATTATTTTTCAAAATTATAGCACACAATGCAGGTGTTAGTGTCAATGCCACGATACCCGAAAGGATGATAGCTGTAGCCATGGTAATTGAAAACTGACGATAGAACATACCCACCGGACCAGACATAAAGGCTACGGGTACAAAAACTGCAGACATCAAAAATGTAATGGCTATGATAGCTCCAGAGATTTCTTTCAAGGCTTTTTTGGTTGCCTTTCGAGGGCTAAGATTTTCCTCTTCCATCTTAGCATGTACGGCTTCTATCACTACTATTGCATCATCCACTACCACACCGATAGCTAATACCAATGCAAAAAGGGTAATCAAGTTCAGTGAGGCCCCAAAGAATTTCATAAACATAAATGTACCTATCAATGAAACCGGCACTGCCAATGCAGGGATAATAGTAGAACGCCAATCTCCCAAAAACAAAAAGACTACAATACCCACAAGTAGGAATGCTTCTACCAAAGTGTGAACCACTTTCTCAATGGAAGCATCAAGGAAGGAAGATACATCATAGCTGATTTCATAATCCATGCCTTTGGGAAAGCTGGTCTTTTTAATCTCAGCCAATTTTGCTTTTACATCTTTGATTACTTGACTGGCATTGCTACCATAAGATTGTTTGAGAACAATTGCCGCTGAAGGTTTTCCATTTAAGTTGGAATAGATATCATACATAGAGCTGCCGAACTCAATAGTGGCAATATCTTTCAGCCGTAATAGCTCTCCTTCTTTGTTAGAGCGGACTATCACATTTTCATACTGCTCTTTAGTAGTAAACCTTCCTGTATATTTCAAAACATATTCAAATGATTGGGAGCGCTTGCCAGAACTTTCACCTATTTTACCTGGTGAAGCTTCTAAGCTTTGGCTGCTCAATGCTTCCATTACTTCGTCTGTGGAGATGTTATAGGCTTGCATCCTATCAGGGCGAAGCCATACACGCATAGCATAGTCTCTGTTTCCTAAGATATCGGCATAGCCAACACCATTTACACGCTTTAATTCTGACAATAAATTGATGTCTGCAAAGTTGTAAAGAAACTTCTGGTCGGTATTGGTGTCTTTGCTATATAGGTTTACATACATCAGCATATTCGATTCTTCTCGCGTAATTTTTATCCCTTCACGAATCACTAATGGTGGCAACTTATTGGTAACTGAGGCAACTCTATTTTGTACATTTAGGGCTGCTTGATTGGGGTCTGTACCCAAATTAAAAACGATTTGAATGGTAGCTTCTCCATCATTACCCGCAT
>CALMXV010000474.1 GCA_937871155.1 uncultured Taibaiella sp.
TTCGAACCTGCGACCCCCTGGTCCCAAACCAGATGCGCTACCGGCCTGCGCTACTCCCCGATTCGATTGATATTGCTATCAACTACTTTTTAAAAAAGTATCCGGCGGTGAGGGGGGGATTCGAACCCCCGGTACAGTTTAACCCGTACGACAGTTTAGCAAACTATTGGTTTCAGCCACTCACCCACCTCACCAGTATTACTGTAATAAGTTGATTACAGTATGTTTAAAGAGCTGTTCCTTTTTCTAAAGGACTGCAAAGATAAGCCTCTTATGCAGATTTCAAAATAATTTTTAGGCTATTTTTTAGAGAGTTGATAATTGTACTTTTTGTTGCAATTCCAACAAGTGTTCTTTGTATTCGGTATCCGTATCCATTAGGTTTTCTACCGTTTGGCAAGAGTGAATAACTGTAGTATGATCAAAGCCTCCGAAATGGTCGCCTATATTTTTCAATGAGCTTTTAGTGAATTTCTTTGCTAAGAACATAGTGATTTGTCTTGCTTGTACAATCTCTCGTTTACGGGTCTTTGCCAACAATCGATCATAGGGCAAATGGAAGTATTCACAAACCATTTTTTGAATATTCTCAATGGTGATTTCTCTAGCAGTAGAACGAACGAGATTCTTCATCACACGTTTTGCAAGGTCAAGGTCAATTTCCTTTTTATTAAGCGTTGACTGTGCTAGTAAAGAAATCAAGGTACCTTCTAAGTCTCGTATGTTGCTATTAACATTATAAGCGATATACTTCACTACTTCTTCGGGTATTTCAAGCCCTTCATGACGCATCTTCAATTGAAGAATTTGCTGTCTGGTTTCATAATCCGGTGCTTGTATATCCGCATTCAATCCCCAACGAAAACGGCTTAATAAGCGCTCTTGCATACCATCCATATCTTTAGGTGGAGTATCACTAGTCAATATAATTTGCTTACCGCTTTGATGGATATGGTTAAAGATGGCAAAGAATACATCTTGCGATTTTGGTGCAGAAATAAATAAGTGGATGTCATCTAAAATCAACACATCTATCAACTGATAAAAATGGATGAAATCGTTGACTTCATTATTCTTGGAGTGATCGATAAATTGATTGATAAATTTTTCTACACTTACATACAATACAACTTTATTTGGATGTAGCCTTCTTACTTCATTACCTATGGCTTGTGCTAAGTGAGTTTTCCCCCATCCTACACCACCAAAGATTACTAAAGGGTTAAAGGAAGTAATACCCGGCTTTTGTGCGACGTGTAAACCAGCAGAGCGAGCTACACGATTGCTATCCCCTTCTACATAATTTTCAAAAGTGTATTTGGCATTTAGCTGTGGGTCTATTTGTACGCGCTTAAGCCCCGGAATAGCATAAGGAGTTTTAATGTTGGAAGGATCGTCCCATTTTAAAGGCATATCTACATAGTTGCTATCTTTCGATGGCTTCGATTGTAGGCTAGCTGGCATGTTGATAGAGGCAGGATTGTTATAGGAAGATTTACTTTCCATTAATATGCGGTATTCCAATCTTCCATTCTTCCCCAACAGCCTTTTAATGGTTTTACCCATCAACTCTACATAATGTTCTTCCAGCCACTCATAAAAAAACTGACTAGGTACTTGTAGGGTTAAAACTTGATCGGATAACTCTACTGCCTTAATCGGCTCAAACCAAGTTTGATAACTACGAAGGTTTACATTATCCCGAATAATTGTCAAACACTTCTCCCATACCGTTTCTGCATCGTTATTGTAAATTTTTGATGTATCGTAATGGGTGGGGTTCATTTTAATTATTAATGCTTTTATTATGAATCAATGTATATAAAAAGTTTCAGGGTTAGAAATTTGCTTCCATTTTTTGTTTAAAACAGACTACTTCTTGATGTCCAAAAAAATAGGTAAATAAATTTTGCTACTTAAACTGTGCCGCTCTAAAATCTAGGTACAAATATTCGATACTGAAAAAACGAAGTTGCTAACAATCGTTGAAAAAAAAAAATCTTAGCCGCTTGTTTGTTTTCCTAGAATTACAGAATGTGCATTCATGAGGTTTGCATTTTTATTGTTATCAAAGCTGAAATCTAATCTTCCTAAACGAATGCCTGCCCATCCAACTTGATTAATAACAATCTCTTTACCAACTTTGTTATTCATCACTGTTGGCTGGTCTAAAAAAGAATGTGTATGTCCTCCGATAATAAGATCAATATGTTCTGTTTCTTTAGCTAATATCATATCGCTTACTTTTCTAAAACTATAGCTATAGCCTAAGTGAGACAAGCAGATGACCATATCACAATGTTCTCTTTTTTTAAGTTTTTCAGCTACTGAATTTGCTATCTGTATGGGCTCAAGATATTTAGTATTCCCATAAGCTTCATCTGGCACTAAGCCCTTCAATTCTATCCCTAATCCGAAGATGCCTATTTTTAGTTTTCCTTTTTTGATGATGGTATATGGTTGTGTTTTACCTTCTAAAGGTGTTTGAGTAAAATCGTAATTAGCCGTTAAAATTGGGAAGCTAGCATGTGGAAGTTGTTTAGCAAATCCTTCAGCACCTGCATCAAAATCATGATTGCCCATGGTAGCTGCATCATATTTCATCGCAGTCATCAGTTTGATTTCAGGCTCACCTTTATATAGATTGAAATATGGTGTTCCTTGAAAAATATCGCCTGCATCTAATAACAATACGGATGCAACTTCATTTCTAATTTGTTCAATCATTTTTGCTCTTCGGGCTGCGCCTCCCAATCCTGCATACTTTCCACCATCCATAGGAAATGGCTCTAATCGACTATGAACATCATTCGTATGTAGTATAGTCAATCTACTTTCTGTGCTACCAGCAAGGGTTTCAAAAGG
>CALMXV010000475.1 GCA_937871155.1 uncultured Taibaiella sp.
CTACTATCAACCAAGACTTGAGGCAAGCAAGTAACGATATGGAAAAAGCCTATCATTACATTCTACTCACCAATAACGAAGTGGAACAAGCGAACTGCCTTTTAGATTGGGGGTATTATCTTGAAAGTTCTGGTCGTAAAATTGAAGCATTCAATAGCTATCAGCAAGCTTTAATCAAAGCAGAAAGAATCAATAATGATGTACTAAGAAAAAAATCTTATCAAACACTTTCCAATTTTTATGTGTTCATCAGCAATTTTGAAGGAGCTATTGAATACAAACAAAAAGAACTCGTTTTACTAAGTAAAAACAAGATTAGTGACTCCACCGATTACATGAATGCTATTATAGAATTAGGGGCTATATTCTTTTATAAAAACAGCCGGCTTCAGGGTGAAGAATTTTTTAATGTTGCTTTTAACTATGCAGAACAAAAAAAAAATATCAAATTAAAAAAGACCGCTATTGACATCTATATATCCTACCTTTTTAAAAACAACTACCTTAAAGATATCACCAGACTTTACGAAGGCCCTTTAAAAAGCGACCTCGATAGTATGGAATCGAATAACCCTCTTCTTTATTATCGATTGCAGTCTTGTATTGAGGAAGTGCATGGAAACTTTGAAAGCGCGAACAACAATTATATAAAAGCTCAAAGGTCACTTAAAGAAAGTACTTATGGCGCAGCTTACCTTACCAATTTTTATAAACGCTATGGTCAATTTTTGCTTAGATTCCAAAAGCCACAAGCTGCTAAACTCATGTTTGATACTGCCTTTCAATATGCAAAAGAAAGTAATTATATGCCTTTCTTGGCAGAGGTTGCTAATTACCTCGACTCTTTAAACTTTGTAAACAAAAATTATTTGTTGGCTTATCAATTTTCTAAAATAAGCCAAGCCAACAAAGACAGTATCGCTATTCAAAACAAAGCAGACGATGTGTTGCGAAGCGAAATTGAATATGAGGTTTTACAAAAAAATCTAGCTTTAGAAAAAGAAACTAAAGAACTGAATCGCCGGCACAACCTTCAGTATTTAGGGCTCACATTAGGCTTATTTACTTCATTTATTTTACTAGCGGCTTTTGGTGCTTTCAAAGTTCATTCAATGATAATACGTGCTATGGGCTTTTTCACCTTTATCTTCTTTTTTGAATTTATAGTGCTTCTTGCCGATCATCAAATACATGAATATACTCATGGAGAGCCTTGGAAAATCATGGCTATAAAGATTGTATTGATTGGTATCTTGCTCCCCTTTCACCATTGGATAGAACATAGAGTTGTCCATTTCCTTTCTACACATAAAATTATTGATTTGTCAAAATGGAAATTTTCATTTTGGAAAAAATCTTCGACCCTCAAGGCTTCAAAAAAATAACTAGATTTGGTTGCTTATGAAATCAGTTTTTATAGTAGCCTTAGCCTTGCTATCCAGCACAATGTTTAGTAGTTGCAATAAAGGAGAAGATACATACAACTTACAAGAAGGAACTTGGATCATCGATGGGACACTTTATTCGGCCGCTTATGTCACCAAGAATGTTTCAGTCAATTCTTTAACTGCAATAGATTTGAATAGCAACGGAGTGAATATCTATTTCCATCAACTTCCTACATCTGATGGCACCTATAAAATAGTTCGCTCACCCAAGCAATCTTCGGAGGTAGCTGTATATGCTGTATTGCAAGATAGCACACGAGTATTTGCCTCCTCAGATAATGAAAAACAGACGGCTACCGTTTCAATTAAGAACAACAAAATACAAATCTCTATTCCGAGGATAAATGTTACCAACATTCATCAACCTGATGAAGAAACCGGTCTTCAAGCATTTTTTTTAGAGAATTAAACTCAATTAATTTTTTATTGTTTTCTACAAAATGAAAAACCTTTCTTTTGGCATAAGTCTGCTGTTTCTAGTATTTATTGGGAAGGCACAAACCACATCAACTCTTCCTAGACCCAAGCTAGTCGTAGGTATTGTAGTGGATCAAATGCGCTGGGATTACCTATATCGCTATTATGATAGATATGATAAAGGTGGGTTTAAACGATTGCTACATCAAGGTTTTAGTTGTGAGAATACGATGATTAACTATTCTCCTAGTTATACCGCACCGGGACATGCAGGCATTTATACAGGTAGCGTACCATCTGTACATGGTATAGCAGGAAATGATTGGATAGATAATCAAACAGGCAGGCATTGGTATTGTGTAGAAGACACCAACGTGGTTTCTATTGGAGGTAGTAAAGCTTCTGGAATGATGAGCCCTAATAACTTACTTACCACAACCATAACAGATGAGCTAAGACTAGCTACAAATTTCAAATCAAAAGTGGTTGGAATTTCTCTCAAGGATAGAGGGAGTATTTTACCGGCGGGTCATCTTGGGAAAGCCTATTGGCTGGATGATAGTACCGGAAATTTAATTACGAGTAGCTACTATAGTAACGAACTTCCTGAATGGGTCAATCAATTGAATAAACGTCAACTTATAAATACCTATTTGAATAATCCTTGGACAACACTTTACCCTATTGCAACTTATACTCAAAGCTTACCTGATAACAATCCATACGAAAGCAGTAATAAAAAAGAAC
>CALMXV010000476.1 GCA_937871155.1 uncultured Taibaiella sp.
AAATGGTATGAAAAAAATAACAATTTTCAGTCTGCCCCTATGGCTTATTTTATGTGGATTTAATTTCCCTAATGAAAAGAAGTTTCTTGCTCAAAAAGTATCAGATATAGAAGTATTTGATGCAGAGGGCAAGAAACTTTCCCTTTTTTCGCTTCTTGATAATAAGCCTTTAATAATAGCCCCTATCTATACAAAATGCTATACGCTTTGTGGGCTAATAAGTAATGGTGTCCAAACAGTGATAAAGGATATGGGCACTTTAGGTGAAGACTTTACTATGGTAAGTTTCTCTTTCGATAGTACAGATTCTCCGGCTGACCTAAAAGACTACGAAAGCCGTTGGAAGATGGATGGTAAGCATTGGAAATCTGTTTCAGCTTCACCAGAAGCTATTAACCATCTGATGAAGTCCATAGATTACCAATACGACCCTATTCCCAACAGTTCAGAATACAATCACCCTTCTATTTTAATAGTTCTCACACCTTCAGGAAGAATATCTCGATATATATACGGTATCAATCCTTCTAAAAAAGACATTAAACTAGCAGTCATAGAAGCTATGTCAGAAAAGACAAGACCTGGTATTTTAAAGGGTTTTTATTTACGCTGTTTTGGCTATGACCCTGTTTTGAAAACCTATAAGATGGATTGGCGCTTTATTATTTCCACCTCTGCCGGCTTATTAATAATAGGAATCATGTTTACTATTTTCCTAAGAACATTTATCATTTCAAAAAACGAATAATGCATCAACATAAAGAACTCAATACGGTAAAAGAAGAAAAAACCATTGGACATCAGTCATTCCAACGATTTGCATCCTACCTAGGAAAAATATTTTCTACCAACCTCAATCCGTTATATCATTTAGGAGGTATTACCATACTGCTTTTTATCATTGCTTGTGTTTCGGGTATCTATATTTTTATCTTTTACAATATTAATCCTCGTCATGCTTGGGATTCTGTAGAAGCCATTTCTGATAATGTTTTTAATGGCTGGATGAGAAGTATTCACCGGTATTCCTCCGACTTTTTAGTGGTCTTTATCCTATTGCACTTGCTACATACGTTGATAACTTCTAAGTTTAAACGGTTGGTGTCATGGATTAGTGGTGTCGTATCATTCCTTGTAGTCATCATTATTGGAGTTACTGGATTTATATTGGTTTGGGATCAAAAAGCGAAGCTCATGGGATATTTGACAGCACAACTTTTTTCAAGTCTTCCCATCTTCGACCCTTCTATTGCAGGTGCTTTTTTGATGAATGATTTAGATACTGTTGGTGGTTTTTTTAAAGTAGCTTTATTTGGGCATATCGTTTTTTCACTCGTTACGGTTATCATCATTTGGATTCATGTGCTACGCATTTCAAAGCCTAAAATTCTACCTCCCAAAAAGCTCATTTATTACTGTTTGATAGCCATTGGTATTGTTTCACTTGCATTCCCTATCAAGAGTGACCCACCAGCTCAAGTATCTAATCTGCCTACACAAACAACTTTCGACTGGTATTACAATTTTGGTTATTACCTAATGAAACTGTTTACCGTGGGTCAAAACTGGATAATACTTATCGGCTCCGGTATTATCCTTTGCATTATCCCCTATATCCTCAAAAGAAAAAACCGAGCACCCGTACATATCGACTTAGATAAATGCAATGCCTGCAATCTTTGCTCTCATGATTGTCCGTATGAAGCTATTGATATGTTGATAGTGGATGGCAAAAGAAAAGCTGTGCTATCACCTGATAAATGCGTGGGCTGTACTATTTGTATTGGTTCCTGTGATGAACATGCTATTAGTCATACACAGTTTCCGGAATTCAATCTATTAGTTGCTGAAAAGAAAACGGATATTACGGTTTTTAGTTGTAGCTATTTCCCCGAACATCAGTTTCCTGAAGGTGTAGATATCATCGAATACAAAGTTCCTTGTTTAGGTAGTGTCATGCCTAAAGATGTGCAGAGAATACTTGATAATAATAGCAGCAAAGTAGCTCTATTAGGTTGCGAAGATTGTTACTATAGACTGGGTAAAACATGGGCAATTTCAAGATTTATGAGAAAACGAGCTCCGGCATTATCCAAAAAATTTGATGCAGCAAGGTTACAATTATTTACATTAACTCAATACAGCAAAGAGAAGTTACTGTCATTTGCTCAGCAAGCGCCATCAGCTGACCCGTTAAAATCTCAGATGAGGGTCAACGATCATGAGAAAAGCAAACCGGTAGTATCTGTCCTTATCCTGACTCTGTTCTTCGCGTTATTGGTTCCGTTAAGTAGCACAATGGTACACTTCTTCAACCCAGAAGAAAAGACACTTATTGTCAACTTTAAATACATTTCAAGCCCTATGGAATATGAGCATATTGGTTCTTCAGCCAAACACATGCAATCGAAAATTCCTGTGGTAAAGAAAAGAAGTCCTGTGCAATTGAAAATTTACGCTACTGATAGCCAAAAGCTGTTGTTTGAAAAACAATTTGAACCAAGAGGATTGAGACAAGACATCGCTATGTTTATCTATTCACAATTAATATTGAAGGAAAACTCAGTGGATGTAGAACTTTATGAAACTGCTTTCAAAGACAAAAAATATCGCCTTAATAATATTCAATTGAAAAAAGGCGATGGCACTTTTGTCATCTTTAAGGACAATAAATTATTAGAAACGGGTGTTGGGAAGTAAAACAAGAGTAATACCTAATACACTTTAGCGGGTAATACTTTTTAGTATTGCTTTTAAAAATTAAGAATACTATTACGGATAGTTAGAAAAGATCTGATTGGATAAGGGCTTTAATTTCGGAAAAGTGCTAGAAAAGTACAAAATGCTGTAAAAGCATATAAGTAACTATTTCTTCGGTAATCACTTTAGAGTAAAATCCAGTAGCAC
>CALMXV010000477.1 GCA_937871155.1 uncultured Taibaiella sp.
CCCATAAGATATTGATGACCCACATGACTGCTTGATCCACTTTACCTCCATAATATCCGGCAATTGCACCTAGTATAATACCGATAGATAAAGACAATAAAACCGTGACAATACCCACAGCAATGCTGACTCGGGCACCCACCAACAGTCGCGACAAGATATCTCTTCCATATCTATCTGTTCCTAAATAATAATATTGTTGCCAGATGTTATGTTCAATTAAATATTGACGAAGCTCAAGATTATTAAAAGTACTTTTTGTTACTGGAAGTAATTCTTCATAAGAGAAGTATAAAGAATCTTGCAACCCTTCATCGATGTAATGTTGCACTCCGAGGCGTTCTTTTTCAAACCAATAATGATTGATGGGTATAAAATGAAATGACGAAGGAGTTCCCATGAACCATCTATACAGTTTACTAGATTGTTTCTCGACAATCTTTTTAGGCACCAGCAATACTGTATTGGAAAAGCCCGGTGGTTTCACACTATATTCTACAATCATTCGATTGGCATAAGGAGTATTGTCTGGAGCAAGTGGATAAGCAAAAACTGCTATTATCAATACTATTGCAATCGTCATCAGGGCAAAAACCGCAGCCGGCTTAGCTAATAGCTTTCTTGATAATGAGGAAGATTTTTGAGCGTACAATTTTTTCTTGATTAGCTGTACAATAATACTACAATCCTTTCTCTGAAATCAACCATACTAACTGTGTCATCACGATAGCTCCTAGTTTCAATTCTCGATGGTTTACTTTATCAAAGGTATCTGCAGCGGTATGATGATAGTCAAAATAACGTTGTGGATCAGGAAGCAACCCCATCAAAGGCACTCCTTGATGCAATAACGGAGAGATGTCTGCGCCACCTTCTTCTTGGTCAAAATCATAAACGCCATAAGGCAAAAACAACGGAGCATATTGTTTAATTACTTGTCGTTTCGAAGCATCCATCTCTGTACCCAGCCCTCTTGGAGAAAATCCACCTGCATCACTTTCTATAGCAAGGATATGTTTTTCATTATGGGCTTTAGCGCTATCAGCATAGGCTAAGCCACCTTTCAACCCATTTTCTTCATTCATAAATAAGACAACTCTTACTGTACGTTTGGGGCGAATGTTCAAAGACTTTAATGTTCGTATTACTTCTATAGATTGTGTAATACCTGCGCCATCATCATGGGCTCCTTCACCCACATCCCAACTATCTAAATGCCCACCTACCAATACAATTTCTTCAGGTTTTTCACTACCCTTCAACTCGGCTATCACATTAGATGATAATTTCATTCCCTTCATGGTACACTCGCTTTGCAATTGTGCCATCACCGTACCTTTCTCACATGCTTTTGCTAGTTTGTCTGCCGTTTTATTTCCAATAGCAACCGCTGGAATTTTTCGTACACTATCGGCATAGCGCATAGCGCCGGTATGCGGTTCGTCATCAGCCCCAGTAGATACAGAGCGAATGATAATGCCCACCGCACCTTTGTAGGAAGCTATATTAGGTGCTACGGTACGGTAACGAGCCGTTTGCCCATAGCCATTAAATGTATTGATAAGCTCTTGGGGAAATTCATTATTGAAGAAAACAATCTTTCCTTTCGCTTCATTTGCTGATAAATTTTTCAATGCTTCTGGACTTGACACCATTATTATTGGGGCTGATAAAAGTTTGCCTTTTGTGCCTTCTGAGTTGCCAAGCGAAAGTACTCGCACCTTTTCATAGGCTTGTTGCCCTGGGAATTTAATACTCAAACTTTCCTTACCTCGATGCCAAACGGGTACCATTACCGGTTGTAGCCATACCTTATCCGGATGTATAGCTTCCAATTTTTGTTTTGCCCATTGCACCGCTTGCTCCGCTTGAGGAGTACCGGAAAGACGATGCCCTATGGTTTGGCAGAGCTGCTCTAAATCTTTATAACAGTTACCATGTGCCCACACTTCGTTTGAAATAGCTCTAAACTGTAAAGAGTCTTGTTGCGCATTTACAGTGTTTGATATCAGCAACGAAAGTGTTACAGCTACTAAAAAAGATTTCATGGGATAAATGTAATGTTAGCTAGTGAAAATGTTGCAGTGGAAATAAGATATTAAACTAAATATCAATCTCCTCCTCTTACAATCAAATTCCAATTCAATCCCAGCTTTCAGAATAATAATTTCAAGTTTAACCCAACTACCTTATCGCTCGCAACAATTAAATATTACATTTGCGGTACTAGTAGTAGAATCCATTTTATGTATAAATTTTTTGTTCCGCTTTGTCTATTGATTGGTAGTTATCAAACTGTACATGCTCAAAACTATTATTCTACTTCAGAATATGGCATTTCTGTAGGTGCATCTCAATACTTTGGAGATTTGAATGATGAATATGGCTTTAAGTATATCCGTCCGGCAATAGGTGCATTTACACGCTACCACCTTACTCCATATATTTCCTTAAGAGGGTCTTTACTCTATTCGCATCTAGGCTATAGCGACCATCTCTCTTCCAATCCATATAATAGAAAACGTAACTTGAGTTTTCAGACGGATGTATATGAAGGCTCCATACAAGCAGAATTTAATTTTTTCAGGTATCATACAGGAGAAATCAATAGCCGATTTACTCCCTATTTAACGGGTGGTGTTGGGGCTTTTTATTATAACCCTTATGCGATTTACAACGACAAAAAATATTTCCTAAGACCTTTAGGTACCGAAGGGCAGCAAGCCGGTATCAATGGTAGAAATTATTCTAAAGTCAGTTGGTGTTTCCCTATTGGTGCTGGTATTAAGTATTGATTGCGCCCGGGAATGAACCTAGGTATTGAAATTGCTAACCGCCTTACACTCACGGATCATTTGGATGATGTAAGCACTTCCTATGTAGGTAGTGATAAATTTCCTACAGACCCGATGAATCCTAATCCTGGTTATGTACTACAAGACCGATCTATTGAAATCGACCCCAACAATCCTTTAGGTAGGGCTGGCAAACAACGTGGCAACTCTTCCACCAAAGACCAATACATGATGTTGCTGGTGAATATTTCCATCCAATTGAAAACGTATAAGTGCCCGGCATACATGAGCGATTTTCAAAATTTTTGATAAAATAGTTGTATAGATTAGACTTCTTAAACGTTAAGACACCACCACTTGTTTTCATCTTTAATAAAAGACGTTTGAGTATCGTTTTCATGGTTTAAAAACTGTATAGTCTGTGCATATCTTCATTAAAAAATCTTCAATTTTATTTTTGTCGAATCTTATTTTTGTAAGGAAATAGAAACTGTAGCTATGATATCAAGTGCCCTATACCAAGACTTAGTAAACGACTTCAAGAAACAAAATGAACTGATAGACGATCAAGTTGCCACCTTTGAACCTATCACCCAATCTTTACGCATGCCGGCTGCGCATCGTTTGCTGAACAAAGGCTTTATCATGTTGCTCGAATTGCTTAGCTACCTCATTTTTTTAAGTTCTATTGCTTTTGTAGTAATGCAAAAACATTTAGTGCCTTTCTACATTGTCAATACTCTTCAAGAAAGAGGGAATGAAAGTGGTTTTTCTACAAACGATGTGACGATTCTTAATTGGAGTATCTCCGGAATGGCATTAATCATTGGCATATTATTTTTTATCATTGCTAGATTACTTCGAAAAATCCGATTAAAAAATTCAGTGCTTCATACTATCAATAAAAACATTCGCATCTTAGTAGCTCAACATTTACAACGTAAAGCAGTGATAGAAACCATCGAGAAACGACACTTTACTGAATTACCTACATTAACTGAAGAAAAAATAGCCGTACTTCCTACAGCTACTCAAGAAACTATAGCTGCTAATCCATTACATAATGAGTCTTTACAATAAAATTCAAGAAACCGTTTCATTTATTAAAAGCCAAATTACTACTACACCTACTACGGGAATCGTACTAGGCAGTGGTCTTGGAGGATTGATAGATGCTGTAACCATTACTTCCGAAATTCCCTACCATCAAATTCCTAACTTTCCGATATCCACGGTCGAAGGACATGCAGGCAAATTAGTGTTTGGTACTCTCGGCAATCAGCAAGTGGTGTTGATGGCTGGTCGCTTTCATTATTATGAAGGCTATAGCATGGAAGAGGTTACGTTTCCAATACGTGTAATGAAGGGATTGGGTGTAGAGACTGTTATACTTTCCAATGCTGCCGGAGGAATGAATGAAGCGTATAAAGTAGGTGATATTGTGATAATCAAAGACTGTATCAATCTGTTCCCTGAACATCCTTTACGTGGCAAAAACGATGAGCGTTTAGGAGTACGTTTTCTGGATATGAGCGAACCCTTCGATCTACAATTGATTGCCAAAGCACGGCAAATAGCTACCGACCATCAAATAAAAGTTCATACTGGTGTCTATGTAGGGCTTCAAGGGCCTACATTTGAAACCAGAGCAGAATATAAATGGCTACACATTATTGGTGGTGATGTGGTAGGCATGAGCACGGTACCAGAAGTAATCGTAGCAAGGCATGGTGGTATGAAAGTCTTTGCTGCTAGTATTGTTACCGACTTAGGTATCCGCGATGAATTGAATACCATTACCCATGAAGAAGTATTAGAAGCCGCTAATAAAGCAGCACCTTTATTAGCCACTTTAGTAACGGCTTTAGTAGCTTCTTCGTAAAGAATAGAAAATTACCGTTTATTGAGTAGTCAATGAGGATTTAAAGCTCACTCTGGAAGCCAACCAACTCTCTTTAAGCGGCACCAACCATTGGTTTAATAATTCCTTTTTAGTATTTACAATAGCATTGTTGAAGATCAGCGTATTTTCTGTGATATGGTTGTTGTCTAACGCGTATTGGATTTGTGTGAAAGGAAGCATTTCAGCTTTTTCATTTTTAAGGAAGGTAATCATCAATCGGTCAAAGAAATTGACACTGTATTGACGTTCTAAACTTTTTATCATACGCATCATTCCATCGGTACTACAACCACCAATTTGTGTTTGTTTTTCATCAGCCAGTACTACAATAAACTGACCATATACCAATTTTGCCCATCCTTTTACCGGGTCACCGTGAGACACCCATTGGGTATAAAATTGATAAAGTTGTTCGTTAATTTCTGTTTGTTCTTTTTCTATAAAAGCTCTACTGCCTTGAAAAATCCAGACTTTTGAATTGTCTGCAAAATCTTGAGGTAAGGCTGCCACTAATGAATCAATTTGCATGGCGCAAAGATACCTTAGATTTTTTTTTGAAGAGAAGTGATATTTGTCAGCGACTGTTGGGTAAGCCATTGGTTCAATTCTTTTATCATGGCTTGATGATGCGTAGCACGAATAACAAGACGGAAACGGTTTCTACTGCTTGTAAAATGGCTATTGATTAGGAAGCGATGGTCTTCTACAATAAAAATAAGCACCTCACGTTCCTCGCCACTCGTAGCAATATTTCTGCTGATGATTTGAAAAATTTCTGGTGCTTCAGGATGTCGAAAAGTGACTAATTGTTTTTCTTTAAGAAAATTTGCTAGCAAACTCATATTGCCCGCTAAAGAAGTAGGGCTTTTCACTTCAAAGAAATGCAGAATATTCCAATAGCGAACCAGTGATATAAAAGAGGGGATGCCTAAGATGATACAAGCAAGTAAAAAAAGGGTCTTTGTATTGGTGCTAAACATACCGATATACATAAGACGAGAAACAAATAGCACTAAAATACCGGAAGACAACAATGGCATCAAGGTCATTCGCTTTATGGGATAGCGTAATGTTCTTTTAATGAAACTCAAGTCATTTAAGATACTGTTGTTCCAATTGGCATGCTGTTGGTCTTCCGGTAGGGATTTCATGTATATACTTT
>CALMXV010000478.1 GCA_937871155.1 uncultured Taibaiella sp.
CCCTACGAATACCTATAACTTCCCAACCAATGGCTATCGCTGTGCGTACTACAGCTCTAATGGCGGCGTTCATCCCTGGACTATCACCTCCCGATGTGAGCACGCCTATTTTTTTAATGTTATTCATAATTCTAAAAAAGGTATCTACTAACCTTACAAAAAATTCTATTGCCCTAAAGTTAAACAGATTGTAGTTGGCATACGGATAAGTATAAGAAATTTATCAAAGGCTTATAACAATGAGACTTTCGACCGCAATGAGAGAAGCTAATTAATAAGTAAATGCCACTTAACAAAGAAGAGTTAATGCCTACAAGGCGGAAGCATCAAATGCTTTTTTATCTACAAATCCTTCAATATAAAATAAGTCGGTATAATTACTACTGGCAGCTTGAGAGGCTGTAGCTGTCTGGTTAATATATACGATACGCATCCAAAAATCTTGTTTGCCCGGAATGGAAACTAAATATTCATAGAACCATTGAACAGCACCTTCGGTATCTTTTCTCATGAGCTTGGCTTTCAACTTTGATTTATCAAAAAAGAAATCAATCATATCAATACTGTTATCTAAGAATTGGAGATTTTCTGTTGAAAGGTGGATATGATTTCCGTTCGATGGTGTATAGTTCAATTTCCAGATGCAAGCAGCTTTATTCCCTATGATGGATTCACAAGTCAGACTTTTACCTTTAACACTTAAATCTATTTTTGATTGAATACCACCTAACGATTTTGACTTAGCTTTATCTTTATTGATACCCATAGATTGGTCTGCATTTTTATCAGGAATTAAATTAACCAGAACATCAAATAACTCTGAAGGTGTACTTTTCTGTGCTATTGCATTATTTATACACGTAAAAGCTATTAAGAATAAAAGAACCGATTTCATACATTATATTTTCAATAAATATAAAAACAAGTTTCGAATAAAAGCTATGAAAAGCCTCAAAATTATAAACCTCTTGTGTGTTATGGTTGATGATTATCGAAAGATGCTAGAACATTTTCAATTTCTCAAACAATCTTGTCAAAATGGTTTTATCCTTTACGATAACTGTTCCTGTGCCGCTTAACATATCATGTACATTGATTTTATTATGATTGGATGTCATTAATCCATTCTCAAACCTTACATTGAAGATATAATCACCACCGATAGCGACTGGTGATATTTTATATATTTTACCTTTAAGCCTGCCATAAGTTTCTTGTGGATAATTTGCCAACTGCACATCTATTGTTTGTCCTACTGAAAGGTACTTTTTATTAGACGCATCTATTATTCCGGTCGCAATAACATCATTTGAATTGAAGTTTGCAGGAATAATTGCGATTAATGGTTCTTTCTTTTGAATAGACATTCCTTGCTTTACATCCATCACAAAAACAGCCCTACCTTCAATTGGTGCTGTCAATGAAAACTCCTCTCCTGATGAATCAGAAATAGCCTGTAACAATTGTTGCCCTTTGCTTACCTGTTGACTGTCGGCAATAAAGATTTGCTTAATGCTACCACTTGCTTTCGATGAAACAAAAGTAGGAGAATACAACGGTGTTAACTGTATTTGTGTTGAAATTATTTCAGGGTACTTAACGAATGCAGCTATCAGAAACAATAAAATGATGAAGCCCGCCATGACAGTAATGCCCCATTGGATAATCCAGTGAGGCATTCTTCCTATAACTTCTTGTGCTTCCTCACTACGAGTATTGTATAAAATCTCTGTTTCATTCTCAGCTTGTAGTGTATTATTATCTTCCATTTCTTACTAATATTAACAATGACTATTTCGCCAATTCCAATTGATTCTTTACCAATTCATAGTATTGATTTCTGTTGGCAACCAACTGTTCATGATTGCCTACTTCTTTAACCTCACCTTTTTCCAAAACAATTATTTGGTCTGCATGTTTTACAGTGCTTAATCTATGTGCAATGACTACCACCGTCCTACCTTTATAAAATTCTTCCAGATTTTGCATGATAGTTCTTTCATTGTTGGCATCTAATGCACTCGTAGCTTCATCAAAGAATAAGTAGTCAGGATTTTTATACACCGCTCTTGCTATTAACATCCGTTGCCTTTGTCCTGCACTGATCCCGTTACCTGAAGCTCCAATCATGGTGTTATAATTCATTGGTAATTCATCAATAAACTCCTTGATGTTGCTAACAGCTACAGCGTGTTTTTGTTTAGCATGATTGGCTTTTTCATCACTCATACTGATATTGTTTGCAATGGTATCACTGAAAATAAAACCGTCCTGCATGACAATACCGCATTTGCTACGCCAGTAGGACGGTGATATTTCTTGTAATGCAATACCGTTTACTGAAATACTACCTTCAGTCGGTTCATAGAAATTCAATAACAGTTTCATTAAAGTAGTTTTGCCACTACCACTTGTGCCTACAATGGCTGTTACTTTACCTTGTGGAATGGTGACGTTTACATTCTTCAATACATACGGTGATTTTGGTCCCGTGTACTGATAGGAAATGTTATTAAGTTTTATAGCCGATAAATTGACGCTGCTCGTTTCGTCAATATCAATTCCATTTTCTATAAATGTTTCATAAGCTATATCGCCTTTTTCTTTTACTGCTATGAGTGACAGATTACGATGTTGTGTACTTATTTCTTCATCTTCTCTGTTGTGGATTTCGCTTAGCCTATCAAGGCTTATTTTGGCATCTTGTGCAGATTGGATAAAACCTAATAATAATTGTATTGGGCTGTTAAGTTGACCTATGATATAGCTTACGCTCATCATCATACCCAATGTCATATTTCCTTTCACTACTTCACGCGCCACCATGTAGGAAATAAGAATATTTTTTAGTTGATTGAAAAAAGAAGAGCCAATTTGTTGTGTTTGTCCAAGTGCTAAGCTTTTTATTCCAAGCTTAAAAAGTTTAGCTTGTACCCGCTCCCATCCCCAACGTTTAATCCGTTCACAGTTGTTGAGTTTTATTTCCTGCATTCCGGTAATCAATTCGTAGAGAACATTTTCATTTTCTCCCATTCGTTGAAAACGAACATAGTCCAATTGCTTCCTTTTGCGTAGAAATAGAATAATCCAACCAATGCCTAGAATGCTGAATG
>CALMXV010000479.1 GCA_937871155.1 uncultured Taibaiella sp.
TTGGATTTATTCACCAAAAATAGATCCTTTTTTTCTACTGCGGAATCCGGGTTTATTAGGGCAACCCGTTTATGAAACTAACTATACTTATAAAGGCAATACGGCTATCCTTCAGTTGCAACCTGACCAACAGTTATCAAAAGGCTTATATTATTTAAAGTTGTACAATGGTCTATTGCAACATACTGCATTTTTTACCGTACAGTAACATGCTAATTTAAAACACTTGAAAATCAAATCGGCAATTTTCTTCCATTCCTGTTGCTATATTGATGGTTTTTAGAATGAAATTTTGAGTAGTTTTGTTAATGATGAACGGAATGCAATAAGGACTTCCCTCTTGCCAGGCTACACAAGTAACTGTTATCACAGGCATTTTCTTTAACTCATTAGCAAATGATACAAGATAAGTACCCGTGTCTATTCTTTCTACAGAGCTAATGTTATAAGATATATCTGTTACATCAGGAATCCAGAACGATTTGTGGAAGTAATCACCTATAAAGTTGCCAAATGCTTTTACACGGGTAGATTCCGATACTTGCGGGCTTAATCTTGGATCAATAAGACCGGAATCTACTACATCGTTGGGAGGTGTGAATACTGGAGCATCTTTCCCATTTACGATTGCGAAAACAGGATCTCCGTTATAAGTATTTCCTTCTTCCACTATATCAAACTCCCAATATTGACTATCATGATAAGCTATTTCTATCGCTTTTCGGATGTCTTTAGGAATGTAATTGTTTGTCGGATTTGTAGGGTCGCTATCCGGTCTGTTCACAAAAAAACCGTTACCAATAAACACCAGCTTACATTTGCTTTGCCCGAAAAGACGCTTGGGGTCTTGCCCACTTCCGGTGATGAGGATGTTGTGATTGGTGTAAATCGGGTCTTTATTAATTGGTGGATTTATCACATCCCAATTTCTGTTAAAAGTATTACTCTGGAAGGTGTGTGTTCCGTAGAAGGGGTTGTCTATTCCGCTGGTTTGTACCTGCACCCGTATATCTGCTAATCCCCTGTTTTGTTCAAAATAGCAGTCTTTCACATTGAGCCCGTTAGCGCCGTTTTCCCCTCTAAAGCTGCAATCTATAGCAGCAATGTCTATTAATGCACCTGTGTTCTCATCATAATTATCTTTGCCGTTATATGATAAGTCGCAGGATTGAAAATTGACAACATGCGCGTTCACAAATTTGGCAGCCCTCACATTTGTATTCAAAAATTGGCAGGAGCTAAGATTGTACATATTAGGCAAGGTCTGGCTGGTGGTAGCAGCGTTGGGGGTTTCTGCCAATAATCAATAGGTGAGGTAGTCAAACAGGCAATTATTAAAATAGGCATTGTTGGTTGCCTCTGCATATACGCCCATGTCCAACAGCAAAAAGCGCATATTGCTCATGTGTAGCGGGAGCGTAGAAAAAGTATGAATACCGACTCCATAGCGTGCTTGTTCATTTCCTCTAATCTCAAAATTCTCCACCGTTACTCCTACATTACCGATAGATTCTATTTTTAATATGGTTTTAGAATTATCCGTACCATCATAAACAAGGCTGGAATGTTCTGCTCCTGCACCGAAAATACGAATGCTGTTGCCACTGCCGGCACTGCCTAACAGCAGCAAGTAGGGCTGAGTAGCACCGGCAGCAGTAATACGATATTTACCTTTGGAAAGATATATTTCCAACTCATTATTCGTTGCATAGGATAGAGCACCTTGTATTGCCTGTGTATCATCCGTTCCCGTAGCACTCCATATATAATAGTCGCCTTTTGCGCCAAACCATTTTATATCCACATAGCTTACATCACGCTGCATCTCCCCAAAGCCTGAACATCCTAAATAGACCGTACCACCGTTAGATGTTCCAGAGTTTTTCCAGACAAAAATATTACCATTGGTTCGGTCTATTTCATTAGAGACTACCACAGCTTCTGCATAGCTGTTGTCAATACTACTTAAGATGCTTGGCACATCTTGGTAAGTGGCGTTCGTTTCAATTTGTTTTATTTCGTTTGCCATACTAGAGTATTTTAGTTACTAGTAAATTATAGATAAATTTATGTTTAACTTTTTAAAAAACAAAACAGTGATGAAAACCTGTCTGCTCTTCCTCGCCTTATTTTTTATTTCCATTTCAGTAAAG
>CALMXV010000480.1 GCA_937871155.1 uncultured Taibaiella sp.
TAGCCGTTCACCCAGACGATGTAGAATTGGGTTGTGCCGGAACTTTAATAAAACATGCTGCCAAAGGACAATCAGTAGGTATTGTGGACTTAACCAAAGGAGAACTAGGAACAAGAGGCACTCCGGAACTTCGAATAATAGAAGCCAATGATGCTGCAAAAGTCATGGGCTTGAAGATAAGAGAAAACTGTGGCATGCGTGATGGCTTCTTTAAAAATGATGAAGAACATCAACTCCAATTGATTCAATACATACGAAAGTATCAACCCAATATAGTTATTGCTAATGCGCTTGATGACCGTCATCCGGATCATGGACGAGCAGGTAAACTTATTGCAGATGCTTGTTTCTTATCCGGTCTATCCAAAATAGAAACACAATTTGAAGACAAGCCCCAACAAGCCTGGCGGCCCAAACGTGTTTTTCACATGATACAAGACCGAACCGTTGACCCCACATTTATAGTAGATATTAGTGGTTTCATGGATAAAAAAATGGAAGCCATTCAATGTTACAAAAGTCAATTTCATCAGCCCGAATCGAATGAGCCTTTAACTTACATTGCTACATCAGCATTTCTAGACCAAATACGATATCGGGATGCATTGTTAGGTAAAAAAATAGGAACGGCTTATGCAGAAGGTTATGTAAGTCTCAACATTCCCGGCATTGATGATTTAGACAGCCTTGTACTTCCTGAATTAGCTTAACAAAGAAAAAAGAACGTTATATTATTTAAAACACATTTCTTTGCAAGCGGTTTACACATTTGTATTAAGAGAACCACTTTGAAGACAATTTCAAAAACTGTTTGGTTTGCCACTTAGTTTTAAAATGATTTTTTCATTGTATCCCTACCCTATTGGTTCTTTATACTGCTAAAGTATCCGTTAACATTTTATGCCTTCAAAACAACGCTCCGCAGCTGTCGGATTTATATTTATTACTTTATTACTAGACATAATTGGATGGGGCATCATCATACCCGTCATCCCGAAACTACTAGAAGAACTTACCGGAACAGATGTAAGTGGTGCTTCAAAAATAGGGGGTTGGTTGACCTTTGCCTATGCCATCACACAATTCTTTTTTGCTCCTATCCTTGGCAACCTAAGCGATAAATATGGAAGGCGACCCATAATCTTATTTTCATTACTGGGGTTTAGCTTAGACTATATTTTGATTTCATTTGCACCAACTATTCAATGGCTTTTTGTTGGGAGAATTCTTGCCGGTATCACCGGTGCAAGCATCACTACCGCAAGTGCCTATATTGCTGATGTGAGCACTGCAGAAAATAGAGCTAAGAATTTTGGAATGATTGGCGCTGCTTTTGGCTTGGGTTTTATTATAGGTCCGGTATTAGGAGGCTTATTAGGGCATTTTGGAGCAAGAGTTCCGTTTTATGCTGCTGCAATACTTTGTTTTGTCAATTTTATATATGGCTATTTTATTCTACCGGAATCTTTAGACAAAGCTCATCGTCGTCCTTTTGAATGGAAACGTGCTAATCCGATTGGATCGATGCTACAGTTAAAAAAATATCCGGCTATTATTGGGCTTATTGTAGCATTAACCCTTGTGTATATTGGCTCACACGCGGTGCAAAGCAATTGGAGCTATTATACCATGTATCAATTTGGCTGGGATGAAAAGATGGTAGGAATGTCCTTAGGGGTTGTAGGGTTGTTGGTGGCATTAGTTCAAGGTGGCTTGATTCGCATTACTTCTAAAAAGCTCGGTAATGAGAAAAGCATTTACATAGGACTTGCTTTTTATGCTTTGGGTATGTTGTTATTTGGATTAGCCACATCAAGTGTTATGATGATGAGCTTTTTGATTCCTTATTGTTTAGGTGGCATTGCAGGACCTGCACTACAATCCATCATTTCTGGCAGTGTTTCTCCCAAAGAGCAAGGTGAATTACAAGGAGCTCTTACCAGTATCATGAGTGCTACTTCTATTATAGGGCCTCCATTAATGACTAACTTATTCTATTATTTCACTCGTAAAACAGCACCGGTTCATTTACCCGGAGCACCGTTCTTCTTAGCTTCATTTCTGATGTTTATCAGTGCGGCTTTAGCATATTATATTCTTCATCATAATAAGAAACTAAAGAAGGAAAATATTGAACCCACTGAAGTAATACCAACTATTGCACCTGAAGTGTAGTTCATCCTATGGCTTCTATGCTTCTTTACATTTGCTTGGCAAAGTCAAACTATTAATCTCGAGTATGTACCTTTGCGCCAATTTAAAAAAATAGCAATGAGCCATCAAAATCATAAACTCGCGACGAGACTGATACATGCAGGGATTACACCCGACCCGTCCACAGGTGCCATCATGACACCAATCTATCAAACATCTACTTATGTGCAAAATGCACCCGGCGACCATAAAGGATATGAGTATGCTCGTACACAAAACCCAACTCGTACAGTATTACAAAATGCTTTAGCTAGCATTGAAAACGGGAAGTTTGCACTTTGCTTTGGTAGCGGTATGGCTGCAACAGATGCTGTAGCCAAACTTTTAATGCCAGGCGATGAAGTGATTGTTGCTAATGATTTATATGGAGGTACCTATCGCATCTTCACGAAAATATTTGCCAACTATGGTATTCGTTTTCATTTTATAGATATGAGTCGCCCTGAAAACATAAAAGGATATCTCAATGATAAAACAAAAATGATATGGGCAGAAACCCCTACAAACCCGTTATTAAATATTGTGGATATTGCAGGTGTTGCGGCTATTGCTAAGGCTAACAATCTAACCTTAGTCGTTGATAATACTTTTGCTTCTCCTTATCTTCAAAACCCCTTAGACCATGGAGCTGACATCGTTTTGCACTCTGCTACTAAATATTTAGGAGGACATAGCGATGTAGTACATGGTGCACTTATCATGAATGATGCAGGGCTTGAAGAACGACTTCGCTTTATTCAAAATAGTTGTGGTGCAGTACCCGGCCCACATGATGCATGGCTGGTGCTACGTGGCATCAAAACCTTACATGTAAGAATGCAACGCCATTGTGAAAATGGAGCAACTATTGCTAAATGGTTGCGCGCACATCCGAAAGTCGATAAAGTTTTTTGGTGTGGATTTGAAGATCATCCCAATCATGAAGTGGCTAAAAAACAAATGCGCGACTTTGGTGGTATGATTTCTTTTACCTTGAAAAATGATAGTGTGGAAGCAGCCAATGAAGTTTTGAAAAAGACTCAATTGTTTTCATTAGCTGAATCTTTAGGAGGTGTTGAATCATTAATAGGACATCCTGCTACGATGACTCATGCTTCTATTCCTAGAGAAGATAGAATTAAAAATGGCTTAGTAGATTCATTAATTCGTTTAAGTGTAGGTATCGAAGATGTAGAAGATCTCATCAACGATTTACAACAAGCCATCGGTTAACCTTACAATAAATCAATTTAGAAAATGGTGGTAATCAAACAAGATTATCACCATTTTTTTGGCCTCAAATCCAGAATGAAAACAACCCTAACCAAGTCAAAAATCTATAAAAATCTATTAATTTTAATACTTGCATTAGTATTTTATATTATGTGTTTGACTAACCTTTAATTTTAAATTAAGATAATAATTCTATCTTACTATTTGTTTTTCTACATTTTATAGTTTTTATCAAGTGTTTGTTAGCCAATATAATTTTTTATTATGATGAACTTTGGGCAACCTCTTTTTTACTCCCCTATTGATGCTTACATTTGTACCAAGTTGTGAATTTAATGGGTTAGTAAGTAGAGCCGCAGCATTCTTGCAGTGGCTCTTTTTTTATGTCTATATTTTTCTTCATTTCATTTTCATCATTTGTTTACTTCAATAACTTGTTACAACAATTAGAGAACAAGTAATTAACTATCACAAAGTCTCAAGCAATAATTGTTCTTCCAACATAAAACTGATTACTTAGATAAAAAAAATTAAGTCAAGTTATCCATTCCAACACTATTCAATTGTTGTCATGATGTTTTATAAATATCTTTCCGTTGTTATGGAAATGGCAGCATTTTTGCGTCCTAAGCAATACTAATTAAAACTTCAGCTATGAGATACCTCATTCCTATTTTCATTCTATTTTTCTTTCAACCAACCTATGCACAAAAAATGAACGACCTCTACAGCCATGATTGGAAAAAAGCAGACAGTCTTTTACAAAATGGCTTCCCTGAAAGTGCTATTAAAATAATCAACTCTATCTACACAAAAGCCAAACAACAAGGTGCTACTGTGCAGATAATAAAAGCAGAATTGTTTTTGCTCAGTGCAAATTTTGAAAGAAGTGAAGATGCTTATAAAACTGCTATCACCACCACAGAAGGGTATATCCAACAAAGTAAATTTCCAGTAAAAAATATTTGGCAAAGCATCGCAGCACAATTGTATTGGAACTACTATCAGCAAAACCGATGGAAGGTGCTTGAACGTACTTCAGTTAGTAATGAAACAACGTTGGATGACCTAGAACAATGGGATGCTAAACGATTTTTTGATAAAGTATCAATGCTCTATAAGGAATCTCTTTCTCAACCCAAAGCTCTTGAAAAAATAGACATAAGCATTTATGATCCCATCTTAATAAAAAGTGTAAACACCCAACAACTGCGGCCTACACTTTATGACCTCTTAGCATTTAGAGCGCTTGCTTATTTTGAAAATGAAGAAAAAGATTTGAATCGTCCTTCATTTGCTTTTACACTAAAAGATGCAACCGTTTTCAGCAATGCTCAAGTGTTTATTAAAACAACCTTTGCCACAGAAGATAGTAGCTCATTACAACACCAGGCACTTCAAATTTATCAAACACTTTTATCGATACATAAAGATGATATACAACCGGAAGCCTTTATTGATGCAGACTTGGCTCGGTTAGCATTTGCTTATCAATACAGCACAGTAGCCAATAAAAAGGATGCTTACCTAAAAGCTTTAGAAACCATACAGCATCAGTATGCCGCATATCCTATATCTGGAATTGCTGCAGTAAAAATGGCGAATGTTTTACTAGAGAGAAAATATGAAAGACATACAAGAGGAAGTAAAACCTCAACTAACCATCAAACTCAAGACGCTAAAACCATCTTAGAGGTAGTGGTTCAAAAATTTCCAAAATCAGAAGCTAGTATCCAAGCACAAAATCTATTGCAAGACATCAAACGAAAAGAGCTACATATTACGGTTGAAGAAGTAATCATACCGAATGAGCCTTCAAAATTTCTTTTACAATACAAAAATGTAAACCAAGTATTCTTAAAAGTAATTGCCATCAACAATCAGGAAAATTTTTGGAAAGGGCTTCAAAAATATTCTCATAATGATGAAGCCATAACCTCTTTACTACAAGCACCGGTCATAAAACAATGGAGTGAAACATTACTTGGCAACGAAGACTATGAACTGCATCGAACTGAAGTAAAAATAGACAAGCTTCCCGTAGGTATGTATGTGTTAATGGTTAGTACAGACAAACAATTTAGAACTGCTAACAACCTCTTATCTCATGCTATGTTTCAGGTATCAAACTTAAGTGTGGTGCAACATTCGGCAAACAACATGGGTTATGTATTGCATAGAAAAACAGGAGAACCTTTATCAGATATTCAAATCAGTTTTTACAAACAACAATACAATAACAAGAATAGAGAATATGAACCTGTAAAGCAAGGAGCGACCACTTCCGGAAGTGATGGTAGTTTTAAAATTGACAATAACAACATTAGCTATTTGAAGCTAAGCCGTCAGGAGGATGCTGTTTTTATCAATGGCAATTATTATAGCACTTCAGAAGAATCAACGAATCAAGAAACCGTGCAAACCCTAATTTTTACGGATAGAAGTATCTATCGACCTGGACAAACCATCTACTTCAAAGGGATTGTATTTAAAAGCTCTAATAATGGAAAGACAAACACGGTCTTCCCCAATCATTCTACTATCATGAAATTGTATGATGCTAATGGGCAGGAAGTGAGTAAACAAAACTTCAGGACTAATGAGTTTGGCTCGTTTACGGGAAGCTTTACGGCACCTGATGGACTGCTTACCGGTTATATGAGTTTGAGTAATGAAAGTGGTAGTGCATCTATTTCTGTAGAAGAATATAAACGACCCAAGTTTTATGTAACATTAGACACACTTAAAAAATCTTATACACTAGGTGAATTAATATCGTCAAAAGGAACTGCAATGGCTTATGCAGGCAACCCAATTGATGGTGCTAAAGTGAGCTATCGAGTAGTACGCACCTCACGCTTTCCTTATCCATGGCTCTGCTACTTCTATCGTTATGTTCCCCAACAAGAAGAAATGGAAATAGCCAATGGCACCACCACAACTGATGCACAAGGGCATTTCAACATAGACTTCCAAGCAATACCTGATGAAAGTATCCAAGCGAATACGCTGCCGGTTTTCAACTATACGATTACGGCTACCGTCACTGATATCAATGGAGAAACTCATAGCAATACTCAGAGCATTCATTTGGGTTATTCTGATTTAGAACTATCTGTTGCAGCACCAGAAGTGCTTACTAAAAATAGTACCTCAGCAATAAAGGTCAACACGATGAATTTAAACGGTGTTTATCTTCCTGCTAAGGCAAGTATTAAAATCACCTTATTGCAACAACCTGCTACGGTGTTAAGAAAACGCTTATGGGAAACCCCTGATGTTTTCATCATAGATAGCTTGACATTCAAAAAGGATTTCCCGAATGATGTATATAAAGATGAGGATGACTATAGAAATTGGCAGCCTAAAAAACAACTTATTGTAAAATCTTTCACCACCAACAAAGAAGGCACAGTACCGCTTCCAGCAATGGATTGGGAAGAGGGAGGCTGGTATGAAATCGCCGTAACTACTACCGATAAAAAAGGAACAACTATAACGGAAAAGAAATATGCTCAAGTCATTAATGACCATTATAGAACCTCTAATGCACTCACATTAATAAATGAACAAGCAATCCTAGAACCAGGTGCTACCCTTACCACTCAACTTATCAGTGGCTACCAAAAGCTGCATGTACTTCAATTGGTAAAAGATATGGATGGGCTTCAACCCATGCAACAATTGAGCTACAACAATAAACCGATTGTATGGAAGAAACTCCTTACAGAAAAAGATCGTGGTGGCCTACTTGTCAACTACCTTACGGTAAAAGAAAATAGAGTTTATACTGAACAAGCATTTATAAATGTTCCCTGGACTAATAAAGACCTACATATAAGTTGGGAAACCCATAGGGATAAGCTATTACCCGGTGCTACAGAAACCTGGACGATGGTAATTAGAGGCCATAAAAAAGAAAAAGTAGCCGCAGAACTTGCAGCTACCTTGTACGATGCTTCGTTAGATGCTCTAAAGGCGCATCAATGGAGTTGGTACCGTTTATTTCCAAGTTTATCTACCTATTACTATTGGAATACACAATATGGTTTTCAAGTACGCAACGGTATTACTAGAAACTCGATTCAAGAAAAATATATTGAAAGCTTACCCAAACATTATGCGGATATTGATAAGATTCCGAGCTATTATAACTATGGAAGATACGATGTTTACAAAAGTGTAAGAGCTACCTCAATGAGTGAAGCAATGCCTATGGCAGCAGATGGGGGAGCAAAAAAGGAAATAGCAGCAGCACCCTCTAAAAATGAAAGTAATCGATCTGCAACTTCATTAAACAACAACTCAATAGTAGCATCACAAGAAAAAAATACGGATATCTCAGTAAGAAAAAACTTACAAGAGACTGCCTTTTTTTATCCTCAACTGAAAACGGATGAAGAAGGAAATATTCGCCTAACCTTCACGATGCCGGAAGCCCTTACCGAGTGGAAATTGATGGCATTTGCTCATACAAAAGATATGAGCACCGGATTCTTAGAAGGTCGTGTAAAAACCCAAAAAGAATTAATGGTAGTGCCCAACTTACCAGATTTTTACGACAAGGCGATAAGATGACCTTAAGCACCAAAGTGGTCAACCTAAGTACAAAAGCACTGACCGGCAAAGCAAAGATTTCTATCAAAAATGCCTTAACAGGACAAACACTTGACTTGCCATTTCGAATTTCAAGCACCGAGAAATCATTTGTAATTGCTGCCCAACAAAGCACCAACATTACTTGGGAGTTGGCGATTCCGGAAAGTATTTATGTACCCGTAACGATAACGCTTACTGCACAAGCCGGAGATTTTACGGATGGTGAAGAAAACACCTTACCGGTAATCACTAACAGAATGTTGGTAACAGAAACACTACCGCTATGGATGAATGGTGAAGGAAAAAAGCAATATCAGCTAGAGCATTTATTGGCTTCGACAAACAGTAAAACTATCAGCCCACATCGGCTTACATTGGAATATACTGCCAACCCTGCTTGGTATGCAATTCAAGCATTGCCCTATATGATGGAGTATCCTTATGAATGTGCAGAACAAACTTTCAATAGATATTATGCCACTACGCTTGCTGCTTTCATTTTGGAAAAAGCACCAAAGGTGAAAGCCATCTTTGAACAATGGAAAAAAGACGGAACCAACCTTACCTCGCCTCTCTTCAAAAATCAAGAGTTGAAGTCTGCTTTATTACAAGAGACCCCATGGGTGATGGAAGCTCAATCTGAAACGGAACAAATGCAACGTGTCGGGCAACTCTTTGACAGTTATCGCCTATCCAAAGAACGCAAGAGCACCTTAAAAAAACTCATGGACCAACAACATCCGGATGGCTCTTTCGGATCGTTTGATGGGATGCGCGCAGATAGATATATCACTCAATACATCGTTACTGGTCTTGCCAAACTCAAGTATTTGGGCGTAAGCGACCAAGACGGGGATATACAATCTCTCATCAATCGTGCCTTGCCATATTTAGACCATGAACTTACTAACGACTATCATCAACTAAAACGCAATAAAACGAATCTAGATAATCAAACCATTGGATACACACAAGTCCAATACCTCTACCTGCGTAGCTTTTTGAAGGATGCTCCGAAGGCTGTGGATACTAAAATTATTCAATACTATACACAACAAGCAGACAAGTACTGGACAAAATTCAATGCGTTCTCAAAAGGGATGATTGCACTCACCTTGTATCGTCAAGGAAATACTACAACACCTAAATCTATCTTGCAATCGCTTCAAGAAACTTCTATTTACAAAGAAGAACTAGGACGCTTTTGGGTAACTCCGGGTGCAAGTTATTGGTGGTATGATGCCCCTATTGAAACACAATCTTTACTTATAGAATGTTTCAATGAAATCACCTCGAACCAAGAGATGGTTAATCAAATGAAACGATGGTTATTAAAAAACAAACAAACCAACCGTTGGGAAACTACTAAAGCTACGGCAGATGCTTGTTATGCCTTATTGGTGACAGGTAGCAATTGGCTAGAATCCTCTCCTCAAATAATAGTAACCTTAGGAAATACCCGTGTAAACAGTCTTGAAGAAAAAACACAAGCCGGTAGTGGTTATTTTAAAACTAGCTGGCAAGGGAAAGACATTCAACCTTCGATGGGGAACATTGTTGTAACAGTTTCCAATCAACAAAAAACCCAAAGAGAACAAAGGGATGCCTCACCAAGCTGGGGAGCCGTTTATTGGCAATACTTTGAAGATATGGATAAGATAACTGCCGCTAAAACTTCTCTTATAGTCAATAAACAATTATTCATTGAAAAGAATACGATAAGAGGCCCCGAACTAACCGCTATTACTGAAAAAAACAGTTTGCAAATAGGCGACAAAGTAA
>CALMXV010000481.1 GCA_937871155.1 uncultured Taibaiella sp.
AAAGACGATTCAGGAATTTATTATAGTGCCATAGATGCCGATAGCGAAGGGATAGAAGGTAAATTTTATACTTGGAGTTGGCAGGAATTGAAAACATTGTTCACCGCTTCACAACTTGAATTTGCTACTACCTATTTTGGAGTGAAAAATGAAGGTAATTGGGAGGATACGAATATTCTGCTTCATGCAGCTTCAATGGAAGAAATGGCTGAAAAATTTCAGCTTACTGAAGAAGAAGTGTCTGAAAAAATTGAGGAACTAAAGAATATTTTATTGCAAAGAAGAGCACAACGAGTACGCCCTTTAACAGATGATAAATGCCTTTTGTCTTGGAACGCTTTGATGAATATAGCATGGGTGGATGCATCAATTGCTTTAGATAAACCCGCTTATCTGCAAAAGGCAATAGTACACATGGATGAACTATTAACGAATTATGAGCTAGATGAAAAATTATTTAGAGTTTATAAGGACGGGAAAGCAAGGATAGAAGCCACTTTAGAAGACTATGCTTTTTTAATCCAATCATTAATTCATTTAAGTAGTGCCAGTGGAAATCATTTTTATCTCCGTAAAGCAACGACCTATTGTACTTTAGTAGAAGCTGATTTTTTGCAAGAAAATGGAGTGATGTTTTACTTTACCTCCCATCATCAAACACATATTCCCGTAAGGAAAATTGAATTACATGATGGCGCTGTTCCTTCCTCAAATGCATATATGGCGCACAACTTAATGATGCTTGGCATTTGTATGGGAAATAATAATTGGATAGAGCAAGCCCATCAAATGTTACAGCAACTTTTTTTGGCGGCAACAAAGCAAAGTCTTTCATTTGCCTATTGGTGTGTCCTCATGCAACGAACACACTATGTTTGGAAAATAACGTTACTACGAGAGGATAAAATGGAAGTGTTCAAGTCGAAGTTTAGAGAAAAAATATGCCCACATGTATTGATATTAGTAGCTTCCCCAAATACCTTTGAAATTCCTTTGCTTCATAACAAGGATTTTTCAAATGGAAATTCTATATTTGTTTGCTCTGAAGAAATGTGTTATCCTCCTACTAATGATATTTCTAAAGCGATTAATTTTTTATAATGAAATTGAGATAATAAAGGAGATAATGAAGAATCAACAAAACATTTTTTTTTAAAGACTTGCATTTTTCGAAAAATCTTTAAATATTGTGTGCGGTTTATTGAAACAGTGTGTTAAAAAACCAAAATTTTACCTTTATTTGCCTAATTGCAAAAACAAAACAATAACAAACAAAGTATGAGACAACTTACCCTGAAAATTTCTGCTTTCGCTTTTTTAGCATTAGCTGCAAGTTGTGGAAGTTCGGGAACAGGTGGACAACTAGTGGGTGCTAATAATACACTCAACTATAAGGCTCCAGTTCCTCTAGGTATGGTAGCAATCCCTCCCGGAATATTAAAGATGGGAGCAAGCGATGAAGATGTTCGTGGCAGAAATGACGCCTTGTTGCGTACGGTTCAGATGTCAGGATACTATATGGATGCAACTGAAATTTCCAATGCGGAATATCGTCAATTTACTAATGGTGTACGCGATTCAATTGCACATACAGTATTAGGTGATTTTATTGAAGACGAAAACGGCAACCAAAGAATTGATTATAGAAAGAAAATCAATTATAGCAATCCTGATGTACAAGATCAATTAATGGGTCTTTATCTAGATGCTACTCAATCAGGTTGGGGTAAAAAGATTTTTGATAACTCTAAGTTAGTGTATCATTATGAAACTTTTGATTATGCAGCTTCAGTAGCTAATCCTAATCAACCTCAATCAAACTATATCCGTAAAACAGATATAAATATTTATCCGGATACAGCTGTTTGGATGCGTCAATTCAATTATTCATATAACGAACCTATTGCTCTTCAATACAACTGGTTCCCGGCATTCAACAATTATCCTGTTGTAGGGGTAAATTATTTCCAAGCCGAAGCATTCTGTAATTGGCGTACCAATCTTTGGAAAGCTGATAGAGAAAAAAATAAGCTTTACTTTGAAGGTCAATTCCGTTTACCAAACGAAATGGAATGGGAGTGGGCAGCTCGCGGAGGACGTAATGAATCTCCATTCCCTTGGGGCGGTCCTTATGTAGTAAACAAAAAAGGATGTTACTTAGCTAACTTCAAACCTCAACGTGGTAACTATGCTGCTGACGGTGGCCTTTATACAGTACCTGTAGATAGATATTGGCCTAACGATTATGGATTGTATAACATGTCTGGAAACGTAAGCGAATGGACCGCTACAAACTATGGTGGAACCAACTACCAAAATGTTGCAGATATTAATCCGAATATTAAAACAGAACTCCGTGAAAATGATCCTCGTTGGTTACGTCGTAAAGTAATCCGTGGTGGAAGCTGGAGAGATGTTCAATATTATATTCAAGTAGGAACAAGAGATTGGGAAGAAGCAGATACCGCTAAATCTTATATCGGATTCCGTTGCGTGTACACTGAAATCTACCCTGGCATTACAGGTAACAACAAATAAATTTATTAAACAAAAACAAACATTCTAACAATCATATTTAATATCCATCATGAACTCAATATTGCTTTTTTTCGAAACAACACAAGGTAAATACATAAAAAACCTAATTATCGGTATGGGTGCTGCCATAGTACTTATTGGAGCCTTAGCGAAGATTCAACACTGGTCTTGGGCAGGTCCAGCCTTGACGATAGGTATGTGTACAGAAGCCTTCATTTTTGCTTTATTAGGAATTATTCCTCCTCATAAAGATTACTATTGGGAACGTTATTATCCTAATTTGGACGAAAATCCACACGTAGAAGCTTATAGAAAAGGGAATAAAGGTCAAGCAAAATTAGCAGGTTCAGCATCTAAGTCATTAGATCAAATGTTGGAAGATGCAAACATCACTCCTGCAAACCTTAGCAAACTAAACGATAACTTCCAGAAATTTGGTAATGTTGTAAGTCAAGTAAAAGATATTACTGAAGTAACATCTGCTACTAATGCTTATTCACAAAGTGCACGTGAGGCTGCAAATGCTTTAGGAGAAATGAAAGGCACATTCCAAGGTGCTGCTACAACAATGAATGCTTTTAATGTTGCCGCAGATGATACCATGAAATTCCATCAACAAGTGCAAGTGTTATCTAAAAACTTAGGTTCTCTGAATCAGATTTATGAAGTAGAACTTCAAGATGCAAACAACCACTTGAAAGCAATGAACAAATTCTACAGCAATTTAGTTTCTGCATCAGATGCAATGGCTTCAAGTGCGACCGATGCTCAATCAGCAAAAGAACAAATTTCTATGTTGTCCAATAACTTGACTAAGCTCAACCAAATTTATGGTAACATGCTTTCTGCAATGCAAGGAAGATAATTGCTAGTCAAAATTAATAGAACGAAGAGAATAATTATATAAACTAAAATAAATACACTAGGATGTCTCTACCTAAAGAGCCTCGGCAGTTGATGATTAACTTGATGTATTTAGTGCTTACAGCAATGCTTGCGCTAAACGTTTCATCAGAAATTCTACATGCCTTTAAGACAATCAATCAAAGTATCAGTTCATCGAATGTATCCATTCAAGATAAAAACCAACGGATTTATGATGGTTTACAGAAGTTAGCTGAGGACAATGTAAAAGGTGAAAAGGCGAAGCCATATTACGACAAAGCAATGCAAGCAAAGCAGGCTTCTCAAGAATTGGTGGACTACCTTGAAACTTGGAAAACCAGAATTATTGATGCAACTGGAGGTTATGAAGTTGTAGATAACGGTAAAAAAGAAATCAAAGGACAAAGTGATATCGATGCCTCAACTCGTTTGTTAGTAGATGGCAAAGGAGGGGATACAGTAATGCAAAAAATCACAGACCTTAGAAATATGCTTTTAACTTTGGTGAATCCAAATGCTAAAGAAGATATAGCTAAACAAATGCCTTTAAGTATTGCTGATGTTGAGAAAAACGACAATAACCCTAGTGGTGATTGGAAAGTTGCTTATTTCTTCAACATGCCTACTGTGGCGGTTATTACTTTGATGTCTAAATTTCAGAATGACATTAGAAATAGTGAAGCTATGGTAGTAAATCAGTTGATAAGTGAAGCAGGTTCTGAAGACATTAAATTTGATGAAATCAAAGCAATAGCTGTAGCTGAAAATAATTATGCATTAGCAGGGCAAACTGTAAAAGCAAATATCTTATTAGCTGCTTATAACAAACAAGCAAATCCATCAGTTTCTAGTAGTAGCGGTCGAGTTACTAAAGTTGAAAATGGTGTTGCGTATTGGGAAACTGTAGCTTCTGGCGTAGGGCTTCAAACTGTAAAAGGTACCGTTAGTGTCAATTTAGGTGGTGGTCGTACAGAATCACGCCCTTATGAATTCCAATATATGGTAGGTTCTACTGGGGCTTCTATACAGTTAGACAAAATGAACGTATTTTATATTGGTGTTCCTAACCCAATAACAGTAAGTGCTGCCGGATATTCTATTGAAGATATCTCAGTATCAATTCCTGGTGCTACTGTTACACCAAAGGATAAAGGTCATTATGAAGTAGTAGTATCAACTCCTGGTAAAATCACAGCCTCTATAATGGCTAAAACACCACAAGGAAGTAAGTCAGTAAGCACAATGGAGATTCGTGTAAAGCAAATACCTGATCCAGTTGCTCGTGTTGGTGGAAAATCTGGTGGAGTAATGTCAGCCTCAATGTTCCGCGCACAAGATGGTATAGTTGCTGCACTTGATCAATTTGATTTTGATGCCAAATTTCAGGTGAAAAGTTATGAAATGAGTTGGTTACCTAAAAGAGGAGAATATCAAACAGTCGGTGTTATTAATTCACCGTATTTTGAAAGAAGCGGTAATGCATTGATTAAAGCCTATATGCCAAACGCTAAGATCGGAGATAAAATTTTTATTGAAAATATTAAAGCACAAGGACCTGACGGAAGAACTCGTTCGTTAAGTTCTACTATAGTACTAACCTTAAATTAATTAACTTAGCAAATCAGCCTAAGGATTATGAATATCAAGAAAGCAACCAAATTAAGCATTGCAGCGTTGTCTATGATGATTGCATTTAGCAATCAAGCAAATGCTCAAAACGTAATGGATCAACCAGTACAAAGTGCTGCAGACGAAGCTGTTAAAAAAGGATGGACTTCATCTTTAGTTCCTGATGGTGTATATGATCGTATTGCACATATTAGTCGTCCAATGGAGTGGCAGCCAATTCGTGAAGCTGATGTAATGTGGAAAAAACGCGTTTGGCGTGAAATCGATACTCGTCAAAAACAAAACGTTGCATTCCGTTATCCTGGTGACGAATTTACTGGTGGTGGTATGTTCATTGAAATTTTACTAGATGCACTTAAAAAGGGTAAAATAAAAGCATACGCTGTTTCAGATGATCGTTTTACTACTGCTTTGAGCAAAGAACAAATCATAGAAATGACACAAGGAACTGTTGATAGTACACCAGTTGAAGATCCAGTGACCGGTGAAACAATTATAAAGGTTACTCGTAAAGATTTCAATCCGGATTTGATTACAAAATTCCGTTTGAAAGAAGACGTAATCTTTGATCGTAATCTAGGTAGGATGGTTACTCGTATCGTTGGCTTAGCACCAATTCGTGATATCTATGAAGAAGACGGAACCTATCGTGCATCTGCCTCTATGTTTTGGCTATACTATCCTGAAATTCGAGAATTGTTAGCTCAATATGAAGTGTTTAATCCTCAGAATGATATAGCTCGTATGAATTGGGATGAATTTTTTGAAAATAGATTTTTCTCAAGTTATATCATTAAGGTAAGTAACCCATTTGATAACTCATTTAGAGATATGAACCTTAATGACCTTGAT
>CALMXV010000482.1 GCA_937871155.1 uncultured Taibaiella sp.
AATACTAGTTTCAGCCAAGTATTTTTGAATGATGCTATTCAATATCCTAACGACATCAACAATAATACAACCCTTGCATACTTAGGTTACGCTAGCTATTTAATCGACAAAGACAGTTTAGGTTTTTTTGCACTCCCTTATGAAGCCACCACACAACTACAACAAACGCGATTTGTAAAAGAACGAGGAGGTATGAATGATATAGTATTTAGCTTAGGAGGCAATTATAAAGAAAAACTACTTGTTGGAATAACTTTATCTGTTCCCACCATCAACTATAGAAGAAACAACTATTTTGAGGAAACAGATGCCTCTGGAAACCCTAACAATTACTTCCAAACTTTTCGATATACCGAAGACTTACAATCTACAGGAGTAGGCTTCAATCTTAAAGCAGGTGCCATTTACAAACCTACCGACTGGATACGATTGGGCGCAGCGATACATACACCCACATGGATTGCTATGACGGATATATACAATCAATCAATCACTACCAATACTGAAACATACAAACAAACTTTTTATACCAACCAATCTGACCAAAATCCTATCAGCAATGCTAGCTTAGTAGAAAACACCTTTGATTATAGCATTCGTACCCCGTGGAAAGGGTTGTTGAGTGCTACAGCTATGTTAGGTAAGTATGGCTTTATCTCTGCCGACTATGAATATGTAGATTACACTTCAGCACGTTTAGGTTTTGCAGCTACTTATTCTCAGCAAGAGCAAAGCAGAAACCAAGAAATCAGAACACTTACTAAAGCCGCCTCCAACTTCCGAATAGGTGCTGAAGGACATTTCAACCAACTATACTTACGCGCCGGATTTGGCTACTATGGAAGCCCCTACCAAAATAGTACTAGTGACATGAACCGCATTAGCTACTCTGCTGGCATCGGATATAGGGCTGGTGATTTCTTCGCAGACTTAGGGTGGATGCATACACGTTTTAATGAGTATGAAACACCTTATACGCTTCCTAATGCAATAGTGCCTATGGCTACACTTAAAAACAACTTGAACAACATAGCTTTGACAATTGGATTTAAAATGTAAATGAACGGATGACCACAAAATTCGTATTAGCGAGCTGTTAAGGCTCGCTTTTTTTAGGTATTCATCATAGCATCATCGACCCCATGAATTAATTTATCAATACCCAATTAAATCCAAAACGGAACATAGTATTCTGAGCGGGGTAACCGGAAATTAAAACAGTATTGGTAGTAAATAACTGCTGCAACTGATCCACCATTACATAAGCTCTAAAGCTCTTTACTTTAAAATTGAAAAACACTGCAACTACAGGATAGTTGGAGGCTGTGATGGCGTCTTGATAATAAAATCTATTTAAGAAAGGTGCATAACCAGAAGCAGTATAGGGTGTATGATACCAAACATCTAAGCCGGCTGCTAACAACAACGCTTTTTTGAAGGCTCTGGTTTCAATAGCTATTTTATGACGGCCCATAAACAAGGGCACATTCACTGGGGCTAAATTGGTTTTTTGCTGATACACAATTTCATTATCTAAATAGAATTGACGCCAACTAAAACGCTTTTGCAGCCATACTTGTGTCAAATTGAAAGACGGGGCATACTGGCTAAATTGAAGGCTGGCATCTAAATAAATAAAGTTAGAGATCAGATAATTGGTCACACCAGCAGAAAGCTTCCATTGCTCTTGATGCCAAGTAGCGAATAATTTTGTGGAGCTTTCTTTGTTATAGCTTTTAGTAAACGATACGAATTGATTTTGATAACGTGTGTAGTTATAAGGAGCTTGATGGAGTGCTTGTGAAAAGCCTAGTTGCACACTTCCTACTGTTTTAGAAATTCGTTTAGCTAAAGCTGCATCAACTAAAAAACTTCCTGCTGCCTGACCACTAAAAAATAGTTTTATAGCCCCTTCATAACCCCATTGTTGAGGTTCAAATGCCTCTTTCTTTATTGTACCGGTAAGGTAATTGCTTATGTACTGAGTGTTTTGTTCCCCTATACCATACTCCGTACTAAATTTATCGGATCGAATACCCCACCCTACATTCACAGACAAAGGATTGGTTGGTTTACCTAAGAATCCATTTAATAGTAACGCATTATCTAAAACCCACCATTTCTGCTCTGTAAATACCGAATCAGAGGCATTAGGAAAACTGTAATTGAAAAAGCCAATATACTTCTCACGGCTTGGTCGTAAATCTTTAAATTGATATTTCTCGGAGCTAAATGAAAGACGATGCGTTAATCCAAAGCGTGGTTTTAACTGTGTAGTAAACTGTGTGGAATCTTCATTGTAGCTGGTATCTGTAGCACCAAATGTATAGCTATGTTGTAATAACGCGGCTACATCCCTTTGCATATTCGTAACGGGCGACCGCCTTGTACCATAAGTGCTACTTTGAAACAATACAGGAATCACCGAACGGTTGCTATACTCATCTAATTCCAAAAGCGAGTCTGAAACGATCCCCCCATTTTCATCATTTTGTTCTTTATTATATACTACCGCAGCGTGTAAAGAGTAATGCTTGTCGGTAGAAGTATAGTTGGTTGTTAAAAAAGCATTGTCGGTATTGGTTCGTTGAATTTTGTAGTACCCCGGTGAATTCACTTTACGATACATCATAGCCACATTCCAATTGGGCTTTATGTTTTGTGTATGAAGCAGTGACACCAATTGCTCCACTTTACTACCAAGTTGATACGTAAAAACAGAATAAGGTCTTGTCGTATTATAGTATTTCAGGCTATCCAGTTGAAACCGATAAACATCAAAAACATGATAACCTAATGTGGGTCCGACACGCTCTTCCGGCTTAAACAATAGGCTAGTAGTAGGGCTTCCTTGATTGCCTGTATTCACCAACCAAGGTTGTGAAAAATTACGACGATGAAACTGATGTAACAACGTATCCGGATAGAATTTTAATTTAGAAGTAAGCTGTGTATAATAAATTTTAGTGGGCTCATCTTGCCATGTGCTGGTATTGGTTTTAGAAGTATCCTTGGGTTGTTGATTGGTCAAAGTAGTAGGATTGCCAAAACCGGATTGTGCCATAGCACTAAGACTCTGCATACATAGCAGGCACAAGACTAAACATCTATATAAAAACTGTTGAAAGTGCAATGAAATTAAAAATTGTTCAAAAATAGGTTGAAATATCAAGAATAAAATATCCGCTGAAGTCTATGACGATACTCAGCAATGAATATTGAATAAACCCGTAATTAGCACAAGTAAGCCCCAACAATTTTGTTGCCTTTACATTCTACTTCTATATGGTCTTGCAACGTGGTAGCCATGGAATACCCTACTATATCTGGGGTTACAGGAAACGACTTATGTTTCCGATCCACTAAAACACCTATCAGAATTTTTTTAAGAGAATACTCCAATAAAGGTTTCATGGCATAGAGCAAGGTGCGCCCACTATTCGCCACATCATCTATTAATATCACAGATTTGCCGGCTATATCTTCCGTAAACTGGGTAGGTGTATTCAACGGGTCTTTTTTGCTGACTACGATAGGGTGTAAGGTAATTTTCAATGGGCTAACATCTTGTAAAATCTTAGCTAAAGCTGCTGCT
>CALMXV010000483.1 GCA_937871155.1 uncultured Taibaiella sp.
TACTTGAGATTAGTTCAGGTGATAGTACCTCATCGGCATCAATGGAAAGTACCCAATCATGTAACGCATGAGCATCAGCAAAGTTTTTTTGTGTAACATAGCCCTTAAATGGCTCTACAAGTACACGTGCACCAAAGCTTTCTGCGATAGCTACGGTAGCATCTGTTGAACCACTATCTACTACAAGAATATCATCTGCTATAACCTTTGCAGCAGCAAGGCATCGAGCAAGATTTTTTTCTTCATTTAAGGTGATAACAACTACACTAAGGTTTATCATAAGTTAGCAGTTGCAAAACTAAGGACATATCAACAGAGGGTAAAGCAAAAAATTAGGATAATAGTTTTTGGCGAAGCAGAAACTCTAATTGATCGTTGGTAACAATTAATTTATCCGTAGTGTCTTTATCTTCTTTATGTTGTTTGTAAATTTCAAATGCTTTGAGAATAGTACTTTCCAACTCTTCTTCATTCCAAGGTTTACTTAGGTAATGATAGATTTTTCCTTTATTTACCGCATCTATTACGGCGTTTAAATCTGCATAACCAGTAAGTAAGATACGCATTGGGTCGGGATGCTTTTCGAGAATACTAACCAAAAATTCTACCCCAGTCATCTCTGGCATACGCTGGTCGGTAATGATAATATGGATATCATTTTCATCTAAAATTTTTATGGCCTCCTTACCACTTTCAGCAGTAAAGATTTTAAATTTCAAACGAAATGTAGCTTTAAATGAAATGAGATTGTTCACTTCATCATCAACATACAGTATATTGATTTTATCTCCCATCGTAGTTGAGTAAAGTTATATTATTTTTGAGAAAACTTAACTACTAAGCTTCTAGAATTGAGCTTGAAGGTAAAAAATTATATCAATTATTTACTATGAATAGAAACATATTGTACACTCCCAATCAACCTGAAGACGTTCAACCGTTAATTTTTAAAACCACAGACAAATCATATAAAAAGTTTTGTGAGAATTTACCAGTTTCGATGATTATAGTGGATGAAATAGAAGCACAATTAAAAGGATTGATTAAAAGTAGAAACCCTTCCCAAAAATTTACTGATGAAGATTGGCAAATGATACTTCCTGAATTTTTAGGGGCAACTCATCTTGACGATTATGGAGTTTGGGTGTATTATCCTTGGCTCAACAAGCTCGTTCATTTGTTGGATGAAGAAGAGTTTATTGAGCTACGCACTAATAGAAATAAATATAAACTCACTCAAGAAGAGCAAGCCGTACTTAGAACCAAAAAAGTAGGTGTGATTGGCTTGTCCGTAGGTCATGCTATTGCCACTTCAATGGCTATGGAACGTGTCTGTGGTGCCATGCATTTAGCAGATTTTGATGAGTTGGAATTGAGTAATTTGAATAGAATTAGAACAGGAGTTCAAAACTTGGGGTTGAAAAAAACTACAATTGCGGCACGAGAAATTGCCGAGATTGACCCCTTTATCAAAGTAACTATTTATAGTGAGGGGATACAAGACTATAATATGGAATCATTCTTTACCAATGAAAGCACGATAGATTTATTGGTAGAAGTCTGTGATGGAATTGAACAAAAGATAGCCAGTCGGTTGATGGCTAAGGAGCTAAGAATTCCGGTGGTGATGGATACCAATGATAGAGGGATGATAGATATTGAACGATTTGACCTTGAACCTCAACGCCCTTTGTTGCATGGTTTAGCGGCGGGATTAACACCTGAAACTCTAGCAAATCAAACGATGGAAGAACGTATTAATACAGTCATGAGAATTGTAGATTTCGAAAATACTTCAGATAAACTTAAATATTCCATGAATGAAATAGGGAAAACGATTAGTAGTTGGCCACAGTTAGCTTCGTCTGTTTTATTAGGTGGTGCTGTGACCACGGATGTTGTAAGAAGAGTTTTTTTGAATGAATTAAAAAGTTCCGGAAGGTTTTATGTAGATTTAGACCAATTAATTCAATAATACCCTATAATCCCTTAGCCAAAAAATGAAACGATGCTAACCATTCGGGTATTTAGAGCCATTGATGATTTAACGTCCTGTGAAAAATTTGCGGAAGGCCATGCAAATGTGCTGAAAGATTATGGAGTGACAAAGGTAACATCTGCGAGAACCGATTGGTTTCACAATCCGGGGGTGTATGTAGTTTTGGTCATTGATAACGAGACAGGCTTAGTAGTTGGAGGAGAAAGAATTCATTTAGTGTCCCCTGGTTTTTATTTACCTATCCAAGAAGCAGTAGCCATAGTGGAGCCCAAAGTACATACGTTAGTGGAACATTATGCGAATAACAAAATTACCGGAGAAATTTGCGGACTGTGGAATTCAAAATCCATAGCAGGAAAAGGGGTAAGTATGTTTCTTACCAAAATGGGTGTAGCCATAGCCCGTCAAATAGGTATGGATAGCTTATTTGTATTATGTGCACCTTACACGGTGAAGATGTGCCAAGACTCCGGCTTTGAAATTGAAACCTCTATCGGCAATGAAGGAAGATTCGTATATCCCAAATTAGACCTTATAGCCACCGCCTTAGTAGTAAAAGACCTACACAATATATCCCCCCAATCCCAATTCTATGAAGAGATTATTGATTTTTATGACAAACCCATTAGTCAGGCGACCGTGTTGGGAGAAAAAGGAGAAACCATTGTGCAATACAATATCACTCTCACTTCCGCTTCCAAACCAGTTAAATGACTAGAAAACAACTTTTAAATTTTTTAGTAGTCCTCTTATATTCTTTTAATGCAAAGGCATTAAGCACGGATACTATTTTTACTAAAGACAAGTTCAACGCTTATATAGGATTACAGTCTGAGGTTTTAATAGATGACTCGGATACGATGACTTTGCAAGATGTTATCAATTCTCCATTGCTACAAAAATCAACCACTTTGGTATCAAATCTTGGTGCGGGCTTTGGTACGGCATGGATTCAGTTTGTAATACATAACAACATCCCAGAACAAGATTATATACTCAATATAGAAAACTCTTTTTTACAGAATGTAACACTATATAATGTTAGCTCTAATGGTCAGCTTATTTATAAAGATAGTGTTTCGAAAGATCTTCCTTTTTGGGAAAGAAAATCAAAAGTATCCAATCCATTTTTTCAAATTAATATCCCACCAGGCACCTCTAAGAAATACTTACTAAAGATAAAAAGCCCTACACAACTAATCGTTCCGATAAGGCTTGGAACCATGGAAGGGGCTCTGTTTTATGAATTGATGAAAGCAATTCTTAGAGGAATTTATTTTGGAGTGGTGCTGGGCATTATGTTTTATAATCTCTTTATCTATTATAGCACCAAGGATAAAAGCTATTTATATTTTATCTTTTACATGGTTTCAGTAGGGCTGGTGCAACTAAGTATTACCGGTTATGGCTTTAAGTATTTATGGCCTTTTGCCCCCAACTTTGAAAAGCTTTCACTATTTATTTTCCCTACACTTACTACCATCAGTTCCATAGGCTTTACTCGATATTTTCTTTACGTTAAAGACTACTTACCCCGATTTAATAAGGTTTTATCAGGTATCAACTTGCTCTACATTTTACTAACCTTAAATGCATTTTGGGGCAATCAAGTAATCAGCTACAATCTTTTAAACATTTTAGGACTTCCTCTAGCACTGATGCTTATAGGGGCAGGTGTTTATATCTGGACCAAACATCGTTACCGACCGGCTTTAGTCTTCTTGATAGCTTGGGCATTATTCCTTGTGAGTGTCATCGTTTTTGTATTGAAAGATGTAGGTGTATTACCTTATAATCTAATTACCATTTCCTCCCTACAACTAGGTTCCGGAGCAACCATTATCCTACTTTCTATAGCCGTAGCCGATAAGATAAACTTGTATAAGATGCAGAAAGAAAACTTTCAACGACAAGCTATAGATACCGCTAAAGAAAATGAACGAATCTTGAAAGAGCAAAATGTAGTCTTAGAAACCAATGTAAAAGAACGAACGAAAGAACTACAATCTTCCAACTTACATCTAGAAAAAACATTAAAAGAACTCAAAGAAACAGAACTCTATCTCGTGGAGTCAGAGAAGATGGCTTCATTAGGACAATTAACTGCCGGCATCGCACATGAAATCAATAATCCAATTAACTTTGTTACCTCCAATGTAAATCCTTTAAGAAGAGATATTGAAGTAATAAAAGATATTGTAGCTAAAATTGAAATGATTGGATTGCAAGAAAGCAGTAATGAGGAGAAGTTAGCTTTGATAAAAGGCTTAAAGGAAGAAGAGGAATATGATTACATAATTAAAGAAATTGAGTTTCTTTTAAAAGGAATTCAAGAAGGTGCCTCAAGAACATCAGAAATTGTAAAAGGACTTAGACTTTTTTCACGATTAGATGAAGACAGTATCAAACTGGTAAATATAAACGAGGGATTAGACGCCACCTTAACGATAATTAATAACTTGCTTCAAGATAAAATAACCGTCACGCGCCATTATGATGAAAATGCCCTAATAGAATGCTATCCGGGTAAGTTGAATCAGGTTTTTCTAAACACCTTAACAAATGCTGTTCACGCTATTCAAGAACGATGGAAGCAAGAACCCAAAGGAAGTATTACCATAGAAACAAAAAGAACAGAAGATAAATTTATCGTTACTTTTAAAGACAATGGAATAGGAATGACAGAAGAGACAAAGAAAAAATTATTTGAGCCTTTTTTTACTACCAAACAAGTAGGTGTAGGCACGGGCTTAGGCTTATCAATATCATGGAATACGATTATGAAGCATAATGGAGATATTCAAGTTGATACCCAATACGGTGAAGGAACCTCATTCTCCTATATACTGCCTATTCATGCATCTAAAAACGAGATAACTGATTGATTTTGGAAAACACAAACAAAATAAAAGTTCTATTTATAGATGATGAAGTCAACAATTTGGTAGGCTTTAAAGCTTCTTTTCGAAAAGATTTTGAAGTGTTACTAGCTGGCTCAGCCCATGAAGGACTACAAATGGTCAATGAACATCCCGACCTTCATGTAATTATTTGTGATCAAAGGATGCAGGATATGACTGGGGTAGATTTTTTTGAAAAGATAGTCTTAACACATCCCGATCCGGTGCGCATCTTAGCGACAGGTTATACAGATATAGAAGCAGTGGTTAATGCCATCAACAAA
>CALMXV010000484.1 GCA_937871155.1 uncultured Taibaiella sp.
CACTTCATTAGTGTTGAAACTTGGAGTTGTTTCTGTTGACTTAAAAGCAACGCCCAATGTAAAACTCAATAAGACACACTTAACAAATAAGAACAATGACAAGCAAGCAAATAAATGGCTTAAGGAAAAATGTTGTTGCCATACGACCACATGAGCGAATACGAATAAACTGCTATAAACTAAATTCACCCAAAGTAATCTTCTAAATTTTTTGAAAATCAATAAAACACTTTCCAACAATAACGATAACGTATAGCTAATAAAAAATAGGGCTGCGACAAGTGGTTGAATCGAGGTTTGAGTAAATTGAAAAACAGTAAACACAATGGATACTAACAATAAAAATATGCTATACCGAAGCCAATGTTTTCTTTGCAACCATTGAAAAAGAGATACGAGTTGCCCTGCATTATAAGACAAGCTGGCTACAGGAATACCAATAGTAGCTACTGCTGCAAAAACAAATTGATATACCCAAAAGCTTTGATAAATACCATATTCTCCCTCTGGCAAAGCTCTTGAAAAGAATATCATTACAAGCAAAGTAGCTAGTGTAGGGAAGAACCGAATCAAAAAAATGAATGTGGAACTTTTTAAAAGCGCTTTATTTTCTACCGGCTGCAAGTTGTTCACACGCTTCTTTGTTTAGTTGTTTAATAACTTTAGCAGGATTACCCGCCACCACACAATAACCTTCTGAAAAGCTTTTAGTAACCACGGCACCGGCACCTACAATAGTAAAATCTCCTAAAACTACTTCAGGTAATACTACTGCATGGCTACCCAACCAGCAATGACGACCAATACTTATAGGTTCAGCAGTATCATATACTTCATTATTCACCAAATTATGATTCGCAGATATAATAGAAACTGAAGGACCAATGTTCGTATAGTCTCCAATCGCTACACCATTCAACGCATTGATATAAACATTCGGCGAATCACCTGGATAAACTCCCCTACCTTTCTTCACCATTTCAGGACATTTAATCGTACTAGTATGATGTATTGCCCAAGACACTTTTACATTATGCCGTAAGATTTTTCTAAAAATAAAATCAATGACATAAAAGCTAAATGGCATATCCTCCCTCATTCGAAGGGCTTTTTTTATAGTTGTAGAGATGCCACTTGCCATGTTATAAAACTTCTTCAGCAGTAGTTGTAGTTTTATTTAGTTCTTGCTTTTTATCATTCCCTGTAAGGATAAAATAGAGTGCTGCTAAGAACAACAAACCTAATAGCACATTACTGTATATCGTTAATTTTTGACCCAATGCATAGCTCTTAGGGCGGAAATGAAATTCAATGGTATGCTTTCCGGCAGGCACTTTCAGCGCACGTAATACATAGTTGGCACGTAAGATAGTAGCCGGTTTACCATCAATAGTAGCTTCCCATCCCATAGGATACCAGATATCCGAAAACACAGCAACTCCATTCTGAGTATTATTTGATTCATAACTCAAATCGTTCAATCCATATTTGGTAAGTTTTATAGAAGCTGCACTATCTTTTCCAAAAGTAAAGCCACTCAATTCTTTAGC
>CALMXV010000485.1 GCA_937871155.1 uncultured Taibaiella sp.
ATACATTTCCTTCCAATCGGTTCCTGTGGCTTCTTGAATCATTTTAAAAAGTGGTGGTGCTGGAAGCAAGTTGTTCTTAATTACTCTTAAAGGATGTGGTAGATAATGTAAAATTTTACTCTGCCCTCCTCCACTACAGTGAATAATGCCATGAATTTTATCGAAGTAGTTTTGTAGTATTTTTAAGACTAAAGGTGCATAGGTGCGTGTTGGAGATAATAACATTTTCCCTACATTCAGCCCTGTTTCTGTGGCATCTGTAACTTTATATTTACCGTTATACACTACTTCTTCTGGAAGGTTAGGATCAACGCTCTCAGGGTATCTTTGTGCATAGATTTTATGAAGTATTTCATGTCTTGCACTAGTGAGTCCATTACTTCCCATACCGCTGTTATACTCTGATTCATAACTTGCTTGTCCGTAGCTTGCTAAGGAAACAATGACATCTCCGGCTGCAATCTTTTCATTTGTAATTAAATGTTCGCGTTTCATTCGACAACTCATAGTTCCATCTACAATCACTGTACGAACTACATCTCCTACATCCGCTGTTTCTCCACCAAGAAATTTAATGTCTATCCCATGCTGTAGCATCAAATCAAAATACTCTTGGCTACCATTAATGATTGCTGAAATTACTTCACCTGGGATTAAATGTTTGTTTCTTCCAATAGTGGAAGAGTAAGTAAATGGGCCTGTAGCACCAACACAAAGTAGGTCGTCTATATTCATGACAATAGCATCGATAGCTATGCCTTTCCAAACACTAATATCGCCGATTTCCTTCCAGTATAAATAAGCTAAAATAGATTTAGTACCGGCACCGTCCGCATGCATTAGATTACAATATTGCTCATCCCCCCCCCAATAGTCAGGATATACTTTACAAAAGGCATGTGGGTAAAGACCTTTATCTAGTTTTTGAATTGCTTTATGAACATCTTCTTTTTGTGCAGAAACCCCTCTAAGGTTATAACGATTAATAGCTGTCATGATGGATATGAAAAGGCAAAGATAATTTATCAATTGCTTATGATGAAGATAAGTTATTCTTGCCGACTATATTTCTTGTATATCTTATCGACGGTAATTTTAAAAGTACTATGGGTTGGGGCATTTATGTTTCTATCTGATTTTGATAATTTAGGTTTATGATTCTTCCTATTGATTTTTATTTACAAGATGATGTAGTATCCATTGCAAAACAACTTCTTGGTAAAGTAATCTCTACACATATCAACGGTATAAGAACTAGTGGCATGATAGTAGAAACCGAGGCCTATAAAGGCATTACAGATAAAGCCTCTCATGCTTATATGGGCAGAAAAACAAAGCGTACAGCGCCTATGTTTGAACAAGGCGGTATAGCTTATGTTTATCTATGTTATGGGATTCACTCTTTATTTAATGTGGTTACCAATATTAAAGATGTACCTCATGCTATTCTTATAAGGGCTATTGAGCCTCTGGAAGGAATAGAATTCATGTTAGAAAGAAGTGGCCAATCAGCTTTAAAACCTTCAATAACAGCAGGCCCAGGAGTTCTCAGTGAAGCTTTAGGGATTACTTCAATTCATAGCGGCGAAAGCCTACTAGGTAAAACAATTTCTATTGAGGATAGGAATGTAATAATTGAGCCTAACTCCATCGTTTCTACTACAAGAGTAGGTGTTGCTTATGCTGCTGAAGACGCACTTCTACCCTATCGTTTCTACCTTTCTGGAAATAGATATGTTAGTAAGGGGAAAGGCCTATAAAAAGTCAATATAAAAAATATAGTACTAGAATAATAAAGGTTGTCGTTTAAAATTCGACAACCTTTACAATAAAAGAAGACAATTATAGTATTAAACTCTTCTTAGAATTTAGGACAAGTAAAATTGTAAGTAGGTGCTTTTTCTCTAGGGTTGATGCAGCCATTGAAGATAAGTGAAACTTCCATAGCGCCATTACCATTAGTTGCTGTTGTAAAATTGGAAACAGTAACATCATAGCTTAAAGCAAACTGCATTTTAGTCCAGCTCAAAGCAACATAAGGAGCAATAGCATCACCAAATCTATACCAACCACCTAGATAGAAAATTGTAGGTTTACGGTATTCTGGATCATAACCCGGATTTAATACAAAGCCAATAGCTGTTCCTAAAACGGTTTCACTAGCTTTTGCTTGTTGTTGGAATAAACCGCTTGCATATAATACTACATTTTCATTAAGGTCAAAAGAACCGCCTAAGTAAGCAGTATATCTTCTATGAATTTTATGAGAAGAACCACCTTTCATAAAACTTTCAACCGGAGCACTTAAATGATACGCTGAAAATCCAGCATAAGCAGTAGCATGTTCATTTATACGACCGGTATAAGAAAGACCTGCAGCAAAATCAGGATAAGTAAGATCTGTATTTCCGAAATGCTCACCTGTAGCATATGGAGTACCGCCTGTTGAAACATCAAACTGATCTTCGAAGGTTAATTTATTAAAGTCTATTGACTTTTGAACTAATGATGCTTGCACACCTAATGAAAGGATGTGTTGTTTTTCATTACCTAAAGCCTTGTGGTAGGCTAAAGAAGGACCGATACTAAGATTGGTATAAGAACCAGCACCTGCTTTATCGTAATAAACGGCTACGCCTATACCTAATGCATCTCCATTATTAAGTTTACGTTTCATGGTAGCCATATCAAAGGTACCCATTACTGTAGTATAAGGGTTTGACGAAACGCTGTTCCATTGCGTTCTATAGTTTACTGCTACACGATAATCGCATTGAACCAAACCGGTATTTGCCGGATTCAAAGTTAGAGGAGCCGCGAAGTATTGTGTGTTGTGAATATCTTGAGCCTGAAGGTTGGTTATTAAAGCCATAAAAGCGCTCAAGCCGAGTAGTATTTTCTTCATCTGAAAAAGCTGTTTATATCAGTTGATAAATTTAAATCTGCACCCAAAATAGGTATTAATTGTTAAATATACAAGACAGTTTTCAATCTGTCAATGGTTTGGTGAAATAGTTATTTAGTTCATACAATTTTCTAAGCAAATCTTATGAAACAATACATCCTCATTTTATTTCTTAAATCAACTTCAAAAGCTTTCAGCCTAAAGCGCACCTTATAGGATTGTATAATAATCACTCTCTCCATAATAAACACGGTGGGTTTTTCTGTACACAGAATCTGTTTACGTTTTGATAATACATTGTAACTTCCTAATAAAAAATATTTTACTAATAATTTTGTTAGACTGGTCTAACTTTTTAATTTTGCCTACTTAATTAATTTTCTAGATGGTAGGTTTTTCAAAATTATTTTTCGTTTCAATTATTGTTCTCATCTTTAGCAGTTCAAGCTTGTTGGGTCAACAAGTCATAACAGGTAAAGTACTTTCTGAAAGTCAACCAATTTCATTTGCTCATCTCCAACTAATAGGGACACCGTTTGGAGCTGCTACTGACTCAAATGGTAATTTCATAATTGAACTTGTATCAATTGGCGACTTTAAAATGCTAGTAACTGCAAGTGGATATTTTACTATTGAAAAGCCTATCAAACTAAAAACCAATGATACGCTACAACTAACCTTTCTGTTAAAAGAAGATGTATCATCACTATCAGAAGTAGTGGTATCCGGCTCAATGAAAGAGGTGTCTAAATTGGATAACCCTGTACCGGTAGAGGTTTATTCTTCGAAGTTTTTTCAATGCAATCCTACTCCTTCTATATTTGATGCTCTTCAAAATATTAATGGGGTAAGGCCTCAACTAAATTGTAACATTTGTAATACCGGCGATATTCATATCAATGGACTTGAAGGTCCATATACAATGGTTTTAATTGATGGGATGCCTATTGTAAGTGGGCTCTCTACAGTTTATGGGCTATCCGGTATTCCTCAATCATTAATTGATAGAGTTGAAATTGTGAAAGGTCCTGCTTCCACATTATATGGGAGTGAAGCGGTGGGAGGGTTAATAAATATTATCACTAAAAGTCCTAACAAAGCACCAGCATTTTCGCTTGATGTTTTTGGCACGCATTGGGGGGAGTTAAGCACCGACCTCTCTAGCAAAATTAAAGTTCATAAAAATGTACAAACTCTTATAGGATTAAATTATTACAACTACTTATTCCCAATTGATCATAACCAAGATAATTTTACCGATGTAACGCTTCAAAATAGAATTTCTGTATTTAATAAATGGAGTGTTCAACGAAACGGGAATAGGCTCTTCACGGTGGCAGGTAGATATGTATATGAAACTCGCTGGGGTGGTGAGATGCAATGGGCGCCTCAATACAGAGGAGGTGACCAAATTTATGGAGAAAGTATTTATACCAAAAGATGGGAGCTATTTGGCACTTATCAATTGCCTTTTAAGGAAAAAATCTTTCTTCAATTAAGTGCGAACAATCATGATCAAGACGCTGCCTATGGAATTATACGATATATCGCTAATCAAAAAGTACTTTTCGGTCAATTGTATTGGAATAAACCCATTGGAATGCAAGATTTGCTAATTGGACTGACCTATAGATACACTTACTATGATGATAATACTCCAGCAACAGCCTTTGCAAACAATCTTTCGATCAATCATCCTTCACATACTCATTTACCGGGTGTCTTTATTCAAGATGAACTGCAATTTAATAGTCAACATAAATTGCTGTTAGGCTTGAGATATGACTTCCATTCGATCCATGGAAATACATTTACTCCAAGACTAAACTATAAATGGACATCGCCTAATAGAAAAAATATTTTAAGAGCCGGTATTGGTAATGGCTACCGTGTAGCCCATGTATTTACTGAAGACCATGCTGCATTAACAGGGGCTCGAGAAGTTGTTTTTACCAATGAATTAAAACCTGAAACTTCTTGGAATGGTACTATCAATTATGTAAAGAAAATCTCTATTAACAATATAAAAATAGGCTTAGATGCTTCTCTGTTTTATACTTACTTTACCAATAAAATTATCCCTGACTTTACAACGGACCCCAACAAAATAATCTACGACAATTTAGATGGATATGCTATATCACAAGGAGTTTCTTTAAACTTAGATATTGACTTATTCGAAGGTTTAAAAATATTAGCAGGTGCGACGTTCATGGATGTTTCTAATTATAAAAATGACAAAAAACAAGTTCAATACTTTTCTGAAAGAATATCGGGTGTGTGGACCATAAGCTATGAATGGCCTCATTCTGGATTCAGTATTGACTATACGGGCAATGTATATGGGCCTATGCAACTACCTTTGATTAGTACTACAGATCCCAGACCTAGTCAATCGCCTTGGTGGAGCATTCAAAATATTCAGCTAAAACAGAAATTGGGAAAGAACATAGAACTCTACGGAGGAGTAAAAAACCTTCTAAATTGGACTCCGAATAAGAATACCGATTTTATAATTGCTAGAGCACACGACCCATTTGACAAAGGAGTCATATTTGATAGTAAAGGGAAAGCCGTAACAACTCCCCAAAACCCCTATGGGCTTACCTTTGACCCTACTTACATGTATGCACCTAATCAAGGAATCAGAGGATTTTTAGGGCTAAAGTTTAGCTTAGAATAATTTATGAAATGACATCTATAACTTAAATAATCCTAAATCAAAATCTGTAACAATAAATTTGTTCTCAATTCAACAAAAAATAATGAAATGGCAAAAACTGACTTTAAAAGTATTGATGAGTACCATGAAGGGTTTCCTCAACATACACAAAATGCTATGACAGAAATTCGTTTGTTGATACATGAAGTAGTACCGAATGTTGAGGAAACCATCAGTTATCAAATCCCTTGCTTTAAATATCAAGGGTACTTAATTTATTATGCATCTTATGCAAAACACATTTCCCTTTCCTATCCATTTAGCAAAGGATTTTTAGAGAAGTTTTCGAAAGATTTAATAGAATTTAAATTGAGTAAAGCAGCATTGCAGCTACCTTTGGATAAGCCTTTGCCATTAGATCTGATTCGAAAGATGATTCAATTTAGAAAGGAAGAAAATGAACAACTCTTTAGCTTTAAAAATCAAAACATGCAATAGCCATTTCAATTTTGACTACATTACAAGCCAAGCATTAAAAGTGTTCTACAACCGACATACCAATCAATCAACTATTAGAGCTTAGTAGTTACCAAATTGAAATGGCTTATCATAGCTTTTCAAACGAAACGCATAAAAAAAAGCCCACAAAGAATTGTGAGCCTCTAACCATAAAACAATTTATAATCATTATTCAGTACTACCCGCAAAAGTAGCACCTAAGTATTCGCGATTCATTAGTGCAATATTATCTAATGAGATTCCTTTAGGACATTCTGCTTCGCAGGCTCCAATATTCGTACAGCTACCAAAGCCTTCTTTATCCATCTGTGCAATCATGTTCGTAGCTCTTACTTTAGCTTCTGGGCGCCCTTGTGGCAACAACGCTAAGTGGGATGCTTTAGCAGATACAAATAACATAGCAGAGGCATTAGGGCAAGCCGCAACACAAGCACCACAACCGATACATGCTGCCGCAGCAAAACTCTCATCAGCTTTTTGTTTTTCAATTGGAAGGCAGTTGGCGTCTTGTGCATTTCCAGTATTGACAGAGATATAACCACCCGACTCTATGATACGGTCAAAAGAGGTACGATCTACTACTAAATCCTTAATCACAGGGAAAGCATTGGCTCTCCAAGGCTCTACAACTATGGTATCTCCATCTTTGTATTCACGCATGTGCAATTGGCAAGTAGTAGTTTGCTGCCAAGGCCCATGTGCGCGACCATTGATATGCATACTACACATACCACAGATACCTTCTCTACAATCATGGTCAAAAGCTATCGGTTCTTTTCCTTCAGCAATCAACTGCTCATTTAGAACATCAAACATTTCCAGAAAGGACATTTCAGAAGAAATATTTTTTACTTGGAAGGTTTCAAAACCACCTTTAGTTCTTGAGTTTTTTTGTTTCCACACTTTCAAAGTGAGATTCATGCTATAATGTTCCATCGATATATTACTGAAGTATGAAAGCTTTTTTACTATTGATTTGAGCTTTTGACTTCTTGATTATAATGGTTAATGATTTTATGACTAATCTGTATTTACTATTATTTATACGAACGTTGAGTTGGGTGAACTACTTCGTAATCTAAAGCTTCTTTGTGAAGTTCAAAATTGCTATCCCCTTTATATTCCCAAGCTGATACGTGTAAGAATTTATCATCTTGGCGCATTGCTTCGCCTTCGTCAGTTTGATACTCTTCACGAAAGTGACCACCACAGCTTTCGTTTCTATCCAATGCATCCATACACATCAATTCGCCCAATTCCATAAAGTCGGCTACGCGATTGGCTTTGTCTAGTTCGGGGTTAAATTCGTTAATTTCACCAGGGATACGAACATTGCTCCAAAACTCTTTTCGTAAAGCTTTGATTTCTTCTATAGCCTCTTTCAGTCCGTTAGCATTTCTAGCCATACCACATTTGTCCCACATGATTTTACCAAGGCGTTTATGGAAGCTTTCTACACTTTCAGTTCCTTTGATGTTCATGAGTTTTTCAATACGTTCACGAACTTGGTTTTCTGCTTCTACAAATGCCAGATGATCCGTAGGGATTGCTTTCGTACGAATATCATCTGCCAAATTGTTGCCTAAAGTATAAGGAATCACGAAGTAACCATCGGCAAGACCTTGCATCAAGGCTGAAGCACCTAAGCGGTTAGCACCGTGGTCGCTAAAGTTCGCTTCACCTAAGGCATATAAGCCCGGTACTGTGGTTTGTAATTCATAATCTACCCAAATACCTCCCATGGTATAGTGAACTGCAGGATAGATACGCATAGGCACTTCATAAGGGTTTTCTCCGGTAATCTTCGCATACATGTCGAAAAGGTTACCGTATTTTTCTTTTACCACTTCTTTACCCATCGCGATGATTTGATCTTTGCTAGGGTTAGACAGTTGTTGTTTGCTAGCTTCTACTTTACCGTATCTTTCAATAGCGGAAGCAAAATCTAAGAATACCGCTTGCTTAGAAGATCCTACGCCATATCCGGCATCACATCTTTCTTTAGCAGCTCTACTAGCCACATCACGTGGTACCAAGTTACCAAAAGCAGGGTATCTTCTTTCTAAGTAATAGTCTCTTTCTTCTTCAGGAATATCGGTTGCCTTACGAGTATCGTTTTGTTTTTTAGGCACCCATATACGTCCATCGTTACGAAGACTTTCTGACATCAAAGTCAACTTCGATTGATGGTCTCCGCTTACAGGAATACAAGTTGGGTGAATTTGAGTATAACAAGGGTTGCCGAAGAAAGCTCCTTTTTTATGAGCCTTCCAAGCTGCCGTTACGTTACTGCCCATCGCATTGGTAGAAAGATAGAATACATTTCCATAACCACCGCTACACAATAAAACGGCATGACCAAAATGGCGTTCTAATTCACCGCTCACTAAATCACGTGCAATGATACCACGGCATTTTCCTTCAATAGTAACGATATCCAACATCTCATGACGAGAGTATTGTTTTACATTACCTAATGCAACTTGACGCTCTAATGCTTGAT
>CALMXV010000486.1 GCA_937871155.1 uncultured Taibaiella sp.
TTACTTGTAACGGGGTTGCCGTTCCAACACAAATTGGTGGTGGCGTATTCGTAGTTAGTACCGGAGGCATATTGACTATAACAGTCACTTGACTATTCGCTATACACCCAAAAGTATTGGTACCTTGAACCGTATAAGTTGTAGTGGAGGATATGGAAGCAGTAGGATTACTACAAGTAGTACAAGACAATCCTGTTGTTGGTGACCATAAATACGTTGCAGCACCAGTCGCTTGAAGATTAGCTGGGAACCCTAAACATACTGCTTGATTCACCCCCGCATTGATTGGAGGCAATGGATTGACGGTTATAGTTGCCATTCCTGTATCGGTACAGCCAATGCTATCTATCCCGGTTACAATATAGGTAGTAGAAGCTAATGGTGTCGCTACAGGTGCTATACAATTATTACAAGAGAGTCCTAAACTTGGCGACCAACTATATGAAGCAGCTCCCGATGCCAACATAGCTACTGTATCTCCTAAACAAATTGATTTCGTTGGTACAGCGGTTACAATTGGATTCGGTCCAGAATAAACCATCACTTGACTTGTATCGGTACATCCATTACCATCAGTTCCTAAAACAGTATATAAGGTTCTAGATGACGGAGAAGCTAAAGGAGATGTACATGAGGTACATGATAGCCCTGTGCTTGGAGACCATAAGTAATTCACTGCTCCGCTAGGTGTAAGCGCAACGGGCACACCACCGCATACTACCTTTGGAGGACCAGCAGATACAATTGGCAATGGATGAACCGTTACAGTCATTGTAATAGTATCGGTACAACCATTTGAACCCGTACCTATTACTGTATAATTGGTGGTTGAGGAAGGAGATGCTACAGGGTTACTACAGTTGATACAACTTAAACCAGAAGCCGGGCTCCACACATAACTTACTGCACCAGATGCCTGAAGGGTAGCTGTTGTCTGGCCTATACATATAGCAGCAGGTGGCACTGTAACAGACGGTGGTGGCAAGATGGTGATGGGTTTGATTATAGTATCTACACAACCAAACATAGAAGTAAGAATTAATCGTACGGTGTAGGTTCCGGGGCTACTATAAAAATGTATGGGGTTATGTAACGTGTCCGTGCTGCCATCACCAAAATCCCATTTGTGGGAAGCAATAGTGCTATAGGCTCTGATGACGGTATCAAAGAACTGAATGTTCCCTTGTTTACAAAGTGTGTTTAGTGAAAAACTAAAATCCCCAATCAACCTTTCTGAAACAATGGTATCTGAACATTGAACCGCTACGATACAATTCCCATCACTTAGAATTACTCTCGGCAAAAAACGTCCTGTATCTGTATAGGTATAAGTGTAAGTGCTCGTATTGGTAGTATCAATAAATCCATTATCTAAATCCCAGATAAATGATGTAGCCCCCACTGAGTTTGAGGTAAGGGTAACCGTCAAGGGAGTACATCCATTTTTAGGGCTTGCAGAAAGAGTACCGCCGGTGCCTCCTACAGTAATGGTTTGCGATAATGAATCTTGACACCCTTGGCCATTGGCTCCTTTTAGTTTTACAGTATAAATTCCTGGAAGCGTATAGATGGTTTGTGCTGTATCATTGATTGAAGTACTACCATTACCTAAATCCCAAAATATACTGCCCACACCTACAGAAGTATTTATAAATGTAACTATCAACGGTGGGCATAATGACATTGTATCACTTGCGGTAAAAGTGAGCGTAAGCCCGGAGACAATAATGGTTTTAGTAAAAGTGTCCTTACAAGATTGATTGTCGGTGGCTATTAAACGAATTGTATAAGTGCCAGCAACCGGATAGCTATGAGTTGCATGAGTTGTAGTTGCATTCGGACTTCCATCTCCAAAATCCCAAACATAGGTAACACCATTTCCTGTAGAAGTATTCGTAAAGGTGGCTACATTATTCGGGCAAATAAAGGTATCAATTGTAGTAAAAGCAGCTTTAGGTCTTACCGCATTAATAAATCCTATCTTCTTCATAGAATCTACACAACCGGCACTATCTGTAACTACTAACAATACATCATAAGACCCTGAAGTGTTATAAGTAAAGTTGACATTCTGCTGATTCGAAACCGTACTGCTTCCATTTCCAAAATACCATGTAAGATTAGCAATTCCATAGTTCCTTGCAGTGGAAGAATCTATAAAAGTAACGGACAAAGGAGCACAACCGGTTGTAGTGTTGGCTCCAAATTTTGCTAAAGAACCTCCAACCGTTATATATTGCTGTCGAATAAACGTATCCTTACATCCATGAAAATCGGTACTTATTAGTTTGACGGTATAGAAACCCGGAGTGGTATAAACATGGTTAGTAACTAATGGACCTTGTGCTAACGGTGTTCCATCTCCAAAATCCCATTCAATATAATTTACATGAGAAGGTCCTGGAATAAAGCTACTGGTAAAAATGACGCTTTGGTTCACACAAACAGCAGTGTCATTCGCAACAAAGGAAGGTTGAATGTCATAAAGTATAATGGGCTTTTCTACGATAGAGGTACAAGCTGTAATATGATCGATCACCATTAAGCGCATCATATACACTCCCGAAAAATAATTAGCAGCATTTAGCGGAGGATAGGTATGGGTAGGTATCGTCATTGGAGGAACTGAAGTACCAAGAAAAGTATAAGTAGGTGGGACTACATCTCCATAATCGATATAATAATCTAGTTGTGCAAACTGTGTAGGATTATTAGGAAGGGGACTTGAATGTGAAGAATCTACAAAACTGACTATGTTTTTATTAATACAATTATAAGTTTCAATAAAATTAGCATCGGGAAAGTTGATAAAAACAGTATGCGTAAAGGTATCAGCACATCCACCAATTGCTGCTATCAATGTTATCGTATAAACTCCATGAGCAATGTATTGATATTGATGGGTAGGATAAGGTGCAGACGAGTTTGCATTTCCATTACCGTAATACCAAGTAAAGGTAGAAGCTCCAGATGAAGTATTGGTTAAAGTAATTTTTTGCTTCGGACAAGCTGTATCCGGATTAACCGTAAACCCAGCTATAGGCTGCCCCAGCACAGTAATGGTAGTTGGAGGTGAGGTATAAGTACATCCTTGTTGAGTAGTAAACGTTACGGTAACATTATAAGAGCCTTGTACGCTATATGCATGATTATTAGTAGCACCGCCAGCTACAACCGGAGAGCCATCTCCAAAATTCCATGTATAGCTAGTGATTTGAAGCGTTGAAGGTATAGGGGTTGTGCTAAAACTTACCATGCCGCCTTGGCACAAACTTGATACACTAGGGGTAATACTAAGCGTACCTGGATTTACAGAAATCGGTAAGATAAATGTATCTAAACAACCATTAGAAGAAGTAGCAATTAATCTTACTTGGTAGGTGCCAAAACTTTGATAGGTGTGTGGCTGGCTAACTGTTGTAGTAGTAGTTACAAAAGGACTTCCATCACCAAAATCCCAAGTATAGGATATTCCACCTGTACTAGTGTTAGTGAATGTTGTGCTGAATGGTGCAAAACAACCAAAGGTGGATGATGCGGTGAATTGTGTATTGGGTCCTTGGTTGACAGTAATGGTATTGGTAGCAGTATCACTACAGTTATTAAAATTCACAATCAACATCGTGGTGTAAGTACCAGATGTGGAATACGAATGGGAGGCATTTGTTCCTACCGAACTTGTTCCATCGCCAAAGTACCAAGTACTAGTTCCCGGTCCTGGTACTGATGTATTGGTAAATGTAACTGGATTACCGGTACAAATGGTTTGAGTACTTTGTGTATAGGATGCTGCCAATGCGCCAATACTCACATATCCTGGCTTGATAATAGTATCGGAGCAATTTCCTGTAGTAGCAATTAACTTTACTGTATAAGTTCCGGTAGCTGTATAGGTGATTCCAACCGGATTGACAGCCGTGGAGGTTTGCCCATTACCAAAATCCCAAAAATAGGTCGTCCCATTAGTGCTTGTATTCGTAAAGTTAACCGTAAGCGGAGGAAAACAAGAGGCATTGGGAGAAGAAGTAAAATTAGGAACTGGTGTGTTGACTACATTTATATAATTGTTTTTGGTAAGCAAACTGTTACAAGTGCCACCCATATTCACATTGAGGGTAACAGGGTAGATGCCCGGAATAGCATAAGTATGTGTAGGTTGTGTTGCAGTAGAGGTAAACCCATCTCCAAAATCCCAGAAATAACCAGGAACACCCGGCGAATTGAGTGCTGATAAATCGGTAAACGTAACCGTCTTGGGTGCACAAGTAGGAAAAGTATCACTTGCCATAAAGTTGACACTCGGTTTGGAATAGACAGTTACTGTATCTGACTTTGTGCTGCTGCCACTAGCGTTTGAGGCGGTAAGTGTTATGATATAAGTGCCCGGAGTAAAAAATGTGCTGCTGTATGAACTTCCGGTTCCTCCGCCTCCTGCAGTAGAGGACCAACTAAGACTTGTGGGATTTCCGGTACTTGCATCAATACACGTAACTAACAAAGGTGAACATCCTGACTTTACAGATATAGAAAAGTTAGCTACTGGCTGAGCCAAAGCAGATACGCACCCTAAAAAACACAGTAATAAAAATATCCTTTGTATAAAATTACTCATATAGGCAATTCTAATTTTTGTTCTATATACTTTTAAATAACAATTCAGTAACAAATTTTATATCAGGGTACCAACACAAGTTAGTTACATTTTATAAAATCGAAATAAATCGAGTTATATTTAATTTAAACTATTATCAAACTTGTTCGTTACTGTACAATTGCTGTAATCGACTAGTTCAAAAAAAATTGATAGCGGGCGTTGTACTCGTCAATAGAATTTAAAAACTACAAAATTTTAAACCCTTTCAATTCCCTACCTTTGCCCACTTATTTATTTTCCTTACATGGACCGTAATCAGATTATTGGATTTTCGTTATTAGCGGCATTACTAATTACTTATGTCGTTTACAACAATTACTCCGAAACAAAATACCAAGAAGCAAAACTTGCCGATAGTATTGCATATGCAAAAGCACACCCACTTCCCAAAGTAGATAGTAGTAAGTTGCAAACCACAAAGGTTGTATCAGATACTCTTTCTGATAGTGCTCGCTCTACTATGCCACCCGCACTTCATGGGAATGCCGAAACCATTACTTTAGAAAATGGCAAACTAGCTTTAAGCTTTACTACTAAAGGTGCTTTTCCAACAGCTGCTTTATTAAAAGAGTATAAAACTTATAATCAGCAACCACTTTATCTTTTCAACGGTAAAGAGAATATGCTCAGCTTATCGCTTCCTATGAACAATGGTGCGATGGCTACCTCTGATTTATACTTCACTCACCAACTGAATAAACAATCAAATGGTGATCAAGCATTAGTTTTTACCTCTGACTTGGGTGAAGGGAAATCTGTAACCATCTCCTACACCTTACCGGCAAATGATTATATGATGCGCACCAGCATTCATACAACCGGTATGACGGCAACAGAAAGTAAACTCCACTGGCAAACACAATCCTTACACACTGAGCGCGACCTGAGTGCTGAACGCATGAATAGCCAGATTTACTACCAATATAATGATGGTGATAAAGACTACTATACCATTAAAGAAGGTAATGAACAAAAGACCCTTGATAAAAAGGCTAAATGGGTGGGCTATAGAATGCACTTCTTTAGTACCGCATTAATTGCTGACAATGGCTTTAATAGTGCTGATGTAAGAACCACCGATAAACTGGATAGTAATTACGTTTCTCAAAACAAAACTACGTTCAAGCTATCTGCTGACAATACACAAACCATCCACTTAAAATGGTACATCGGTCCTAACAGTTATAAAACCTTAAGCTCTTACAACCTAGGGTTGGATGAAATGGTACCATTGGGGTATGGCGTAATGGCTTTTGTAAAATACATCAACAAATGGCTGATCATTCCTATATTCGATACCCTTAGTAAGTTCATCAGCAACTTTGGAGTGATCATTATGTTGATGACAATCATCATCCGTTTGTTGTTATCGTTCTTTACTTATAAGAGTTATTTATCTTCTGCAAAGATGCGTGTGCTTAAGCCTGAGTTGGATGAGCTGCGTACCAAGTTTGGTGACGACCAGCAAAAATTTGGCATGGAGCAAATGAAACTCTATCGCACAGCAGGTGTAAACCCTTTAGGTGGATGTTTGCCTACCTTGCTTCAATTACCCATACTATTTGCCATGTATTATTTCTTCCCTTCGTCTATAGAATTAAGACAAGAGAAATTCCTATGGGCAACCGATCTTTCTACCTATGATAGTATCTTAAGTTGGCAAACACATATTCCTGTTGTTAGCTCTGTCTTTGGCAATCACTTAAGTTTGTTTACCATTTTGATGACGGCTTCAAGTTTGTTTTTAGCCTTGTACAATAAAAACATGACGCCTCAAGATCCTAATAACCCAATGATGAAATGGTTGCCATATATCTTCCCTTTCATGCTAATAGGAGTCTTTAATAAGATGGCAGCAGCGTTAACGTTCTACTATTTCTTTTCAAACATGATCAGTATTGCTCAACAGTTTGTGATTCAAAAATTGTTTATCAACGAACAAAAAATACATGCACAAATTCAAGAAAAGAAAAACAAACCCGCGACACCTTCTAAATGGCAAGAAAAAATAGAACAGATGCAAAAGGCACAACAGGAAAAAATGAAACAACCCAAGAAGAAATAAAATAAGTTAAATT
>CALMXV010000487.1 GCA_937871155.1 uncultured Taibaiella sp.
CGTTTGAGGATAGCATTATCATCAGCTATCAAGTCTTTAGCCAGTTGTCTTTTTCGTTCTTGTAATAGCATCATTTTTTCTTCTATCGTGTCTTTACAAATAAGTCGATAGGCAAAGATGCTTTTGGTTTGTCCTATACGATGTGTCCGGTCAATAGCTTGTTGTTCTACAGCCGGGTTCCACCAAGGATCCACTATATACACATAGTCAGCAGCCGTTAAGTTGAGCCCTATACCACCTGCTTTTAAAGAGATTAAAAAGATACGACAGCTTTCATTTTGCTGAAACTCTTGAATGGCTTTTTCTCGTTGTTGCGTAGTGCTGCTACCATCAAAATAAGCATAAGGTATTTTATGCTTTTCTAATTCTGCTTTTATTAAGGACAACATACCGATAAACTGAGAAAAGATTAGTGCTTTATGATTGCCTACGTTTTCTTCTATCTCTCTGGTGAGCTCTTCAATCTTGATAGAATGATTGGGATAAGGTTCTTCTTGTTTTATGATTGCAGGGGAGTCGCATATCTGTCTTAGTTTGGTAAGCCCTTGTAAGATGTGCATTTGAGAACGTTCTATTCCTTGTTCTTCTATCATGCCTAGGATGCTACTCTTGTATAGGTTTCTATAGCCTTCATAAATCTTGCGTTGTTCTTTGCCCATTTCACAATAAAGGATTGTTTCGGTTTTGCTGGGCAAGTCTTTGGCAACTTGTTCTTTAGTACGACGTAGCAAGAAGGGATACGTCAGTTTGCGCAATTGTTTTTGAGTTTCTGCTTCTTGGAATTTATCAATAGGAATGGCAAATTCATTATTGAAAAACTCTCGACTACCTAACATCCCCGGATTCAAAAAGTTCATCTGGGCATATAAGTCGAAGGTGTTGTTTTGAATAGGAGTACCACTCAAGGCAATCTTATGTTTGGCTTGTATAAGCAACGAGGCTTTGGCTACTTGCGATTGAGGGTTTTTTATTGCTTGGCTTTCATCTAAAACGGCATAGTCAAATTCATGCGCACTAAACATTTTTATATCGCTACGTAAGGTGCCATAGGTAGTAATGGTTATATCGTTTTGAAGTAATAATTTGATAGATGCCGTGCGCTTAGGTCCATGATGAATACCGAAACTAAGTGTTGGTGTGAATTTCTTAATCTCGTTTTCCCAGTTGTAAAGAAGTGTAGTAGGGCATACCACTAAAAAGCTAACATTGCCATGTATGTTTTTGTAGTGTTGTAAATAGGTAAGGGTTTGTATGGTTTTGCCCAACCCCATATCATCCGCTAAGATGCCTCCCCAGCCGGCTTCATTCAAGAACGCCAGCCACTGAAAGCCTGCACTTTGATAAGGGCGTAGAGTTGCTTTTACTTGTACCGGTATGGTTAGCTGGCTAAAATCTTGTTCAATAATATTGTTCAGTCGTTCTTTCTTGCCTTCTAGTTCTTGTTGTAGTTGCTCTTCATCTATCTCACTCAGCATTTCATCCAATGCGGTGAAATGATATTTTTTCAATCGTAACTTACCGTCTTTAGCTTCCCCTATTTTTAGTAATAGGGAATATTTCTTCAGCCATTCTACGGGCAACAATCCAATAGATCCATCTCCAAGTCGGATATAGTTAGATTTTTGTGCTACTGCTTTTTTTATGGCAGCGATGTTCACCACTTGGTCTCCAAAAGAAACTTCCACTGCAGCATCAAACCAATCAATACCGCTACTGACACGAACTTGGGTCTTAGGCTTGTGTGTGTTGATACGTAGGTTGCGCAACCCTTCGTAACCAAATAGCTCCACCTTCCATTCCTTCATTTCTTCTGTGAAGAAAAAGAACCAATTATTATTTAATACAGACTGAGCATTGAGGTAGAAAAATTTATCACGCACATTATACTGCATATCGCTATGCAAGTAACGCAAGTGGTTGATGAACTTTTGCTCACTTACTTCGTTGCGTTTATAAATAGTTACTTTGCCATTCCTTGCTTTTATCACATCTCCATGATGCCCCCAAGCAATGGATGTATCATGATACGCAAAGCTGGGTTTGAACACCATCACTTGCTCTAACTCTTGTAGGTAAAGTTGGTATTGTGGCTCTAGGTCTTCTTCGTAATGCATCAAGGCTTCATCAAAGTTGACCGGCACTTTCTTACTCCATTCTAATAAATTTTGATTTAGGAAATCTTCCCAATCCACTGATGGCACAAGCAATTTACCATCCGGCAAAAAAGTATCAATTAATTGGATGGCTGCAATATCTTGTACGGTATAAACCGTGTTTTCGTGCAATATCAATGCTGGGTTCAGCACTTTTGTTTCTGCGAAGGGGAAAATAGTATGGGCAAAATACCAATCCATGTTTACTTCATACTCGTCACCTACTTGCTTTACGGACAACTGTGGTTGCAATTTGTGTGATGAAAATACAATAGGGTGCAGGGTTTTGGAGCTGAGCATTGTGCCTTGTCGTAAAAAGCAAAGCGTATGTGACGCAAAACGTTCCAACATTTTTTGATAGCGAGGCAATAGATATTCCCATACTTGATCTTGGGTTTCCTCGGCGGGGCTTCCTCTTAAAATACTAGCATCATCATCTATAAAATCTCCGAAGGGTAAGTTTTTCCTAAGATACTTCAGTACTTCCATCACAGTAAACTTTCTAATAGCAGGGATGAGCTCTTGGTCGGCTACTAAAAAACGATGTGGCGATTGGTACTGTTGTAAATCCAGTACTTGGATAGCACCGGTAAAGAGTTCCGCTTTGTCTTCTGCTTCACCTGCTACTAACGTAATTTTTACATACGGGAAGAGGTCCGTATGCGTATCCAATACAATGCCGAGCCGAAGCTTAGTATTGGGCGTGGAATCTGTGTTGATGGCAGCTATGGGTTGTGTAACGGCATTTACTTTTTTGATGGAGGGGTCCAGTACTCGTAAAAATGGCTTCCCGTTTTCATAAGTAAAAGCAAACTTATTGGTTAAGTCATCGTTTAAGGTATAGCCATACAATCGTAGTAATTTATTTTTTTGTTCATCCCAATTTCGCATGGTTTGGAAATAGTTGGGACCATAAAATTGTAGTACTTGTAGGAACACCGCAGTCTTATGTTTGCAAAGCGGGTGAGCCGTTTCGTCACAGCTACAGGAGGTATCATAGTATCGTTCATCATTTTGTTTGAGAACCACTTTATAGGTATGTTCTTCATCAGGTACCTCCGCTTCTATTTTATCATCTTTAGCAGTTGTAACAATTACTTTAGGTGCAATACTACTGGCTTGCTCCATGATAGTGGCAGAAGCAAATAGCTGAAGCAACTTGGGAGTTACTTGTCGCATCCTTACCACCGTATGTTTTTGGTCGTACGTTACATCTACATTTTCAAAAAAACCACTTTGTAACATTTCATTTAAGTGAAACAAAGCAGCCACTTCATGTCGGCATATTTCACCCAAGTTATAAGGGCATTGACAGCGAAGGGATAAATTATCGTGTTGCGAAAAGTTTTTGATAGTGACGGTGTAGTAATTATGGTATTGGTCGTTACGAACCCGGAAACGAATTTGATCTATCAGATAATCTACATCCAGCAATTGAATGCCGGAAGTCAAGAAGATTTTTTTTCCACGACGCACCACTTCTTCAGTGCCATAGTTGTAGATATGTTTTAATAGTGCGGGTAGCGACATGGGCGTTTCCAAAAAGACAAGCTACAAAAGTAAGCATTGTTATTTTTTTCTGTTGTCCAAACTTTGAGGAATGCTATGTGGCTTCAGTGGCGATGGCACCCTTCATCTGCATGATTACTATTAAGCAGATTTTTAAATCATTGCAATTATTAGTTTATAGAATGTAACTAATCCTATTTGCAATCGTTGTAGTAATTTTAATTCAAGTACTGCTAATATGAAATATACGGCACATCAACTAAAGGCACTTACCGTAATCCCTGGTGTGGGCAATTCAATTGCTTCAGACTTGCTCAATATTGGCATTACACACCCATCCGAATTAATAGGCAAAGACCCGGAGCAGTTGTATCATTTATCCAATGCTTTTGCAGGATGTGTACAAGACCGTTGTTTGTTATACGTATTTCGCTGTGCGGTATATTTTGCTGAGACCGCTAATGCAGAGCAAGACAGAGAATTACTAAAATGGTGGAATTGGAAAGATAGCTATTCAAAAGGCTGAAAATATTTTTTAGCATTAATACAAGCTTCTCACTACAATAATTTCATTTTGACTATCATTTATTTATTTTTGTCTGGAATATTCAAAATTATTTTATGGCAATAGTAGATTTAGTAATGCCCAAAATGGGGGAAAGTATCATGGAAGCTACCGTATTGAAATGGCACAAAGCTGTAGGCGATGCGGTGAAGATGGATGAAACTGTATTGGAAATTGCCACAGATAAAGTGGACAGTGAAGTGCCTTCTACTGCCGCAGGGACGATTACTGAAATATTATTTAAAGAAAATGACGTTGTACCTGTTGGTACAGTTATCGTGCGTATCAATACTTCTGGAGATAGTGCTGCCTCAGCCCCTGCACCAGCCGCAGCTCCTACTCCACAACCTGCACCAGCACCTCAGCCTATTACGACTCCGGCTCAACCAATAGCCGCGCCTACCGTTTCTACAGGAGATGGTAATAAGTTTTATAGCCCACTTGTATTGAACATTGCCGGCAAAGAGGGTATCGGAATGGCAGAGCTAGAGCGCATCCCAGGTACCGGTAATGAAGGACGAGTGACTAAAAAGGATATTTTACAATATGTAGCCAATCGTGCAAGTGGAGCCGCGGCACCCGCACCTGCTGCTCCTGTGGCTGCTACACCGGCAATACCGGTACAGTCAGCCGTTGTAGCTGCATCAGTACCAGCTGCACCTGCAGAGGCTCCTAAGCCAGTAGCTACCATGGTAATAATGTAGAAGTGGTAGAAATGGATCGTATGCGTAAGCTGATTGCTGATCACATGGTACGTAGTAAAGCTACGTCACCACACGTAACCAGCTTCACAGAATGTGATGTAACCAACATCGTGAATTGGAGAAACAAAGTCAAAAATTCATTCGAGAAAAAATATGGAGAGAAAATAACTTTTACTCCTATATTCATCGAAGCTATTGTCAATTGCATACGCAAATACCCAATGATAAATAGTAGTGTTGATGGTGATAAAATTATTGTAAAAAAAGATATCAATATCGGTATGGCAGCGGCATTACCAAGCGGCAACCTTATCGTTCCGGTAATTAAAAATGCAGATACTAAAAACTTATTAGGGCTTACTAAAGATGTAAATGGCTTAGCGAATGCCGCTCGTGGCAATAAGCTTAAAGCTGATGATACACAAGGCGGCACCTTTACACTGACTAACGTAGGTACTTTTGGTAGTTTAATGGGTACACCTATTATCAACCAACCACAAGTAGCTATACTTGCAGTCGGTAGCATTAAGAAACGCCCGATGGTATTAGAAACTGAAGCTGGTGATGTTATTGCTATTCGCCACATGATGTACTTATCATTAAGCTATGACCATAGAATTGTAGATGGTTCATTAGGGGCAAGTTTCCTTACGGCTGTTGCCAATGAGTTGGAAGCATTTGATGCAGGAAGAGATGTTTAATCATCACCTTCATATTATTTACAAGGCTGTCTTCATTAGGCAGCCTTATTGTTTTTAATTCAGCATAGGCAAAAGGAAAAAATAACTATAAGAATGAAAAATCCATTATTGCTAGTATGTTTTTATTTTTTGGGGAGTGCAACAATTCAAGCACAAGCAACACCAGGAGTTGTCTTTCAAAAAATATGTTTTCAAAAAGCTAAGGAGGAAGCCAAGCTACAACGCAAGCATATCTTTATGAATGTTTATGCCGTATGGTGTATTCCTTGTAAAAAACTACTGCGAACGACCTTTCAAAATGCTCAACTAGGAAGCATTTTCAATCAAAATTTTATCAACCTATCAATAGATGCAGAGAAAGGAGAAGGGATATCAATAGCAAAAAAGTATGGGATAAAAGCACACCCCTATATGCTGTTGTTAGCAGCTGATGGCAAGGTGCTGAAGAGAATTATCGGCTATAAAACTGAAAAGCAACTACTAGATGAACTAAAGCCATTTATAATAGAATAAGTTTAATAAAGAATGAAACGGTAAATGCAGATAAGTCGAAATTATTACTGAAGACTAAAATCAAAACTTTATTATAGTCTCCTTTATGAACTTTGTCTGTCAAGAATTACTTTTAATCCATGCCTTTATATAAAGAGTGGCGCAGCGACCCCTACAGTTTAGCGGCAATTTGGAAAATTGAAGAAGATGAATCTTTTTTTGTTTCGCAAATAGATGTTGCTACAACCATTAATAATCCTAAACGTCGCTTAGAATTCCTAGCAGGTAGGTTTTTATTAAAACATGTTGAGGAAGATTTTCCTTTAATGCATATTCAGCCTGACGACCACGACAAACCTCGAATATTAGATAACGAGTTTTATTTCTCCATTTCTCATTCTTTCCCTTATGTAGCTGTAGTTGTGAGCCCTTATGTAGAGTGTGGAATTGATATTCAAACCTGGCATCCTAGAATGGAAGTGTTGCAACATAAATTTTTAAATGCTGAAGAACGCTTACTCTTTAAAAATGATGTGCAACTCCTGACACTTGCTTGGTGTACTAAAGAAGCTGCCTATAAATGGCAAGGTAAAAGAGGGGTAGAGTTTAGCGAGCATCTTTTAATTGATGAAATAATGCCATGTGATAATTATTTTCAACTCCCTGTTACCTTGACCTTAGCAGAACAACCTAAGAATATTACTGCAAATGCCTTTATTGACAATGATTTTGCCTTTTCAATTATAGTAAATATAGAAGCTGAAAATCTATAATTCTACAAATTGCAATAAAATATATGTAGTAATAAATTTAAAAATGCTTGTGAGAAAGCTTGTTTTCTGTCATAAAAAAATATTTTTGCAAAAAAAATATCTATGTCATCATTACGTTTCTCTGCGTTACATGAGTTGGGTGCCAACGAAAAAAAGATAGGGCATTACAATGGTAAAAAAATTACCGCCATGTTTGCGACTTACGTATTCACAGGTAGAACCATGCGTGAATATCTAAGCGATGAAGCATACAAAAGCTTACAAGCATCAATCAAAGCTGGCGAAAAAATCGAACGTCGTATGGCAGACCAGATAGCTGCCGGCATGAAAGCATGGAGTGAAGAAAGAGGAGTAACCCATTTCAGCCACTGGTTTCAGCCACTTACTGGTACTACTGCAGAAAAGCATGATTCTTTTTTTACCATTAAAAGCGATGGTACAGCTATTGAACTTTTTGATGGAGATAGTTTGATTCAACAAGAACCGGACGCATCTAGTTTCCCCAATGGTGGTATCCGCGCTACTTTTGAAGCAAGAGGCTATACCGCTTGGGATCCTTCCTCTCCGGCGTTTATTATTGAAAATGCTTATGGTAAAACGCTTTGCATACCTACCATCTTTATTGCCTATAGCGGAGAGTCTTTAGATTATAAAGCACCATTACTCAAATCTATCTTAGCACTTGACAAAGCCGCAGTAGATGTATGTAATTACTTTGACAAAAACGTCAATAAAGTAACCGTAACACTTGGCTGGGAACAAGAGTATTTTGTAATTGATGAAACATTAGCAAATGCTCGCCCGGATATCGTGATGTGTGGAAGAACCTTGATAGGACATGC
>CALMXV010000488.1 GCA_937871155.1 uncultured Taibaiella sp.
TTCAGCGTATATGGGTTCAAATAAAAACAATAATCTCATGACTCTTAATCAGCGGGCCTAGGGTTCGAGTCCCTACGGAACCACCTATTAAAATGAGATTGTAAGCACTATTATAATCTCATTTTATTTTTAAAACATCCTACTTTTAAAGCAGCCTTTTGGTTTGAGAACTTAAATGATGAAGTTAAATCTACTACTATCATTTACTTGTCTTGTGTATCATTGGTTATTATCCGTTTCATTATTTTCGTGAAAAGTTGGTGATGAAGAAATATACTTTATTATTCTTATTGTTCGCAAGTTGGGTAACCATGTCTTCATTATATCCTTCAGAACCTGTTACAGCAGAGAAGATAGGTGAAAAGCTATTTTTTGATTCGATACTATCTGACGACTATACCGTTAGTTGTGCTTCTTGTCATATTCCATCATTTGCATTTGCAGATACCGTTGCTTTTAGTAATGGAGTGAGAGGGAGAAAGGCAACCCGCAATACCCCAAGTGCAATGAATGTAGCTTCTCGTGATGCCCTCTTTTGGGATGGTAGAGCGGCTACCTTAGAAGAGCAAGCTATCTTCCCGATAGAGAATGTAAATGAAATGAATCTTCCTATTGACGAAGCCGTGAAACGTTTAAGAAGTAATTCAATTTATAGAACACTGTTTTATCAAGTTTATAAGCAACTCCCCAATGCTAAAAATATAGGCTTAGCAATAGCGGCTTATGAACGAACTTTAGAAACCTTTAATTCCCCCAATGATAGATGGCTCAATGACGAGCCGGGAGGGCTAACCGCACAACAGGAAAGAGGCAGAGCCTTGTTTCGTGTAAAAGCAAAATGTTTCGAATGTCACTTTTCCCCTGATTTTACTGTAGATGATTTCAGAAATATTGGTTTGTTTAATGGTAATAATTATAATGATTCCGGTAGATATTTAGCCACACATCAATTAGCAGATATAGGAAAATTTAAAGTGCCTGGCTTAAGGAATGTGGCCGTCACAGCACCTTATATGCATGATGGTAGTATGAAGACCTTAAGAGAGGTTATTGACTATTATAACGAGCCCACTAAAATTGTACCTGATGCAATTGGAAGAGATACGGTCTTGAAATCCTTACACCTTACAGAGCCTGAAAAGCAAGATTTAGAGGCTTTTTTGATGGCATTGACCGATGATCAATTTCTAAAGAAATAACCACAACTAATAATCTACACACAACAATGAAAAGAAATACAGCAGTTATTACTGGAGCTACACAAGGTATTGGAAGGGCAATTGCTGAAAAATTTTTAAAAGAAGGTTGGGACATAGCTATCTGTGCTCGTAGTAGCCATGACCTTAAAAGCCTCCAATTAAAATGGCAACTTCAATACCCTAATGCAAGGGTAGTGGCCATAGTTACTGATATGGAACATATCGATCAAGTGCTTTCCTTTGCTGAAAAGGTGTTGCATGAATTTGAAGCTATAAATGTGTTAGTGAATAATGCCGGTTTGTTTTTGCCAGGTACCTTGGCAGACGAACCACAAGGGCTTTTAGAACGATTAATGTCTATCAATTTATACAGTGCTTATCACTTGACTCGCTTTTTACTCCCCTCTATGAAAAAGAATAAGGCTGGTCATATCTTCAATATGTGCTCTGTAGCATCTTTGCGGGCTTATGAAAATGGAGGTGCTTATAGCATTACCAAGTATGCCCTGCAAGGATTCTCTGATAATTTACGTATGGAGTTGATACCTGATAGTATAAAGGTAACTTCCATCATGCCCGGTGCCACATGGAGCCGCTCTTGGGAAGGGGCGCCTATAGATAAAAGCCAGCTTATGACTCCCGAAGATATAGCCACATTAGTATGGACAGCAAGTCAGCTTTCTCCACAAGCAAACGTTGAGCAAATCGTTATACGACCGTTAAAAGGCGATATTTAAGGCTGCTTTTAACTTAGGTTTAACCCCCATGCCCTATTGCATGAAGCCCTAAGTTATAAATTTGTCTGTGTTCTAGTTGATTGAAACAACCTCTACTCAATATGTGGCGCTACAGACTTTTAAGTGTTATTATTCTCCTGCTATTTAGCGTTAGCTCATGGTGTCAGAATACGGTGTTTTCTGTAAATGCAAGTGCAAATAAGATGGGCGTTAAAGACCAACTTCAAGTGGATTATACCATTCAAGATGCTCCTAATTTACGCTCAATAGCCACACCACGATTCGAAGATTTTGTGGTGGTTGCCGGTCCATTTTCAAGACAAAGTAGCAATGTATCCATCATGGGTAATAAGATGGTACAATCAATAAGTTTAACCTACTCTTACATCCTTCAACCCAAGAAAACCGGGACCCTCACTGTGCCTTCTACCACTGCTAAAGATGCTAGTGGAGAATCGTATCAATCCAATAGCCTTACAATACAAGTTGTGAATGGCTCTTTAGCTAAACAAGAAGCTCCTTCTAACGATCCTTTTGATGATCCTTTTTTTCAAGACCCTTTTGCTGCTATTCGTCAGCAACAACTTGCTAGACAAAGAGCCTTAGCCGGTGCCCACCAACCTAAACAACAACCAGCAGCTCAGATAGATGATAAATCGACCATGGAGGAGGTGTATAAGAATCTATTTATGCGTGCTACTGTGGATAAGACAAAAGTGCATGTTGGCGAGCAAATAACGGTGACCTATAAGCTTTATACACGAATTCCTATGAATGCTGCAATCTCAAAGCTGCCTGCATTGAATGGGTTTTGGACACAAGATTTTGAAATTGCCAAAGGCGGTGCCCTTAAGCCGGAAGAAGAAATAGTGAATGGAAAACCTTACCAAGTTTTTATCGTGAAGAAGTCTGCCTTATTTCCTCAACAAGTGGGCACGCTAACCCTAGACCCTGCCGAAGCACAAGGTACTGCACGAATTGTTCAGCGTGTAAAACAGCAAAATCCGTTTGGGGATATGTTTGATATGGATCCATTTTTCAAACAAGCTATCAGTCAAATGATGCAAGACCCTTTTGGGGATATGTTTGGAAATGCCTATAAAGATGTGCCGGTTACAATGAAGAGCGCACCTATTAAAATTGAAGTACTTCCACTACCTGAAAACGGAAAACCTAAAGAATTTGGTAATGCTGTAGGCACCTTTAACATAGCTAGCAAAGTAGATAAAACTAAACTGACAACTGATGATGTGCTTACCTATACTGTGACAATCTCCGGAAGCGGTAACTTAAAATTAATTGAACCTCCTGTTTTAGCTTTACCCAATGGATTATCTTCATTTGAGCCTACGGTAATAGATACCATCACTGGAAGAACGACGACCATTTCAGGTTCTAAGATTATTAACTATTCCATATCTGCTAATGTTCCCGGAAATTACGAATTGCCTTCTATCCCTTTTACCTATTTCGACCCTCATACCTCATCTTATAAAACACTCACTACAGAGCCTATAAAAATAACCGTTGATAAAGGCAAGCATTATAACCCAAAGCAAGACCAAAAGACGTTGATAGCCGACCTTCATCCTATCAGTACTAAACCGCTTAGTAAATTAACTTTACAGAGTACTCCTCTGTTTTTTAAAGCAGCCTATTGGAGTATGTATGCCCTTCCTTTGATGGCTTTTGTAGGGTTATTGGTTTGGCGAAGAAAAGAAGAGGATGAAGCTCGAAACTCGCATAAGTTTAAAAATAAACGAGCCAACAAAGTAGCCTTAAAACGACTTTCAACAGCACAAAAATATTTACAGTCACAAAACCATGCTGCGTTTTATGAAGAAATTTCAAAAGCAGTTTGGTTATATCTAAGTGATAAGTTTTCGATTCCTTTAGCGCATCTTTCGAGAGAACAAGCAGCAACAACTTTGCAACAACATCAAGTAGATGCTATGTTACAAACTAGAATCAATGAAGTGATGAACACTTGCGAAACGGCATTATACACGCCACAATCGGGTAAGCAACAGATGCAGCACACCTATGAAGAAGCAATAGATATCATCAGTAAACTGGAGCAGGTAATTAGAAAATGAAACAAATTGTAGTCATCCTCATCACACTATTAATAGGGGGCAAGAGCATTGCTAATGAAGCCATCCCCTACAACCAATGGTGGTCACAAGCGAATAGGTTTTATCAAAAAAAAAGCTTTGATAGTGCCGTAGTGTATTATGAAAAAATTGCCAGATACCAACCTTCCAATGAGGTGCTTTATTACAATTTAGGGAATGCCTATTATCGGCTGAATAAAATTGGCTATGCGATATTGAACTATAATAAAGCCCTTCGTTTAAAGCCAGATTATAATCAAGCCTCCGATAATTTAGCCCTAGCTCAAAATAGAATAAAAGGAAGGCTGCCAGAACTGCAAGAAGTCTTTTTTATCAGTTGGTGGAATCAACTTACAGTACCTGCATACGCTTCCTCTTGGGCAATCCTATCTTTAGTCGTTTTCCTCCTCTTACTAGGTGTTATTTTTTGGAATAAACATAAAAGACAGGTGGTCATTCATCAGGGGATATTATATGCTTTGGTTGTTGTTTTCCTCTGTGTATTATCGTTGACTTATGTGAGCGCACAGCGTAATAATTTCTCAGAAAATGCAGTAGTAGTAATGGATTCAGCGGTCTTTAAAATGAAAGTATCGGGTAAAGTAGAGTCCGTTCCTGAAGGCACCTTAGTAACCATCGAACGAAAAGAAAATGATAGGGTAGAAGTCTCCTTACCGGACGGAAGAGTAGGAATAATAGACACTACTGCTATAAAAATAATATAACAGTATCTTTACCGCTGATGCGTACCTATAGTGTAAAAACTCCTTCTTGGCTACCTCGTTTTTTTCCCAAAGAGTTAATTTGGAAAATTCCAGTTGTTGATAATACCATATACTTGACGTTTGATGATGGGCCTAATCCTATAGCTACTCCTTTTGTGTTGGATGTGTTGAAGCAGTTTGATGTAAAAGCAACGTTTTTTTGTATAGGGAAAAATATAGAAGCGCACCCTGAAATCTATCAAAGAATCCTTGATGAAAATCATGTAGTAGGCAATCATACCTATCAACATTATAACGGCTGGAAGACCAATAACCATCAATATTTAAAAAGCATTTTTAAAACCCAACAACTGATAGAACATAAGCTTTTCAGACCTCCTTATGGAAGAATAAAAATATCTCAAGCCAAAAAGTTAGTAGAACGTGGATGGAAAATAATCATGTGGGATGTGCTCAGTGGTGATTTTGATACAACATTAGATTCAACTACCTGTATCAATAATGTACTCTCAAATATAGAACAGGGTTCAATAATAGTTTTTCATGATAGTGAAAAGGCATTTCCTAGAATGAAAGAAGCCCTGCCAGATGTAGTGGCGTACTGTAAAGAACAGGGTTTTAAGATGGCACCTTTACCAACTAATACTATAAAGCAGGTGTCTTAAACAGAATCTTCATCAAGAATAGTTTTAAATCATTTAATCGAATAGACAAGTATGAAAAATGTTTTTAATCAAGAGGATGTTACCTCTATCATTCAAAGAATTGAACAACTAACACCCAATACCCAGCCTGCATGGGGTAAAATGAGTGTAGAAAAAATGCTGGCTCATTGTAATGTAACTTATGAAATGGTGTATGAGGATAAACATCCAAAACCTAAAGGAATTACAAAATTTATTTTAAAGCTATTCGTAAAGAAATATGTTGTTGGAGAGAAACCATTCAGAAGAAACGAACAGACCGCACCACAGTTTATCATAGCTGATGAAAGGAAATTTGAAGTAGAAAAGAAACGGTTGATTGATTATATCAACAAAACCTTAGCTCTTGGTGCCTCTGCGTTTGAAGGGAAAGAATCTCATTCTTTTGGAGCCTTATCTAGTGCAGAATGGAATGTGATGTTTAGTAAACATTTGGATCATCATCTTACTCAATTTGGTGTATAAATTCTTTATTCAAGACTGCTACCTTACTTAATGGTATAAAACTCCAATAAAGAAGATAGCCTAAAACTAACGAACCGTGTTTGTAGATACCCATGCACATATTTATGACGAAAGCTTGATGAACGAAGCCGAGGTGGTTGTGCAGCGAGCATTGGAAGCTAAAGTAGAGCGAATTTATATGCCCAATTGTGATAATGCTACCATAACTCCTATGATGCAGTTGGCTACTGATTATCCTGAACATTGTTTCCCGATGATTGGATTGCATCCTTGCTATGTAAAAGAAAATTATCAGCAAGAACTAGCTCAAATGGAAAGCTGGCTGGAGGATAAAAGAATCGTAGCTGTAGGCGAGATAGGGTTAGATTATTACTGGGACCTAAGCTTTAAGACACAACAAATTGATGCATTTAATCAGCAGATGGATTGGGCATTACAATATCATTTACCCATAGTAATACATAGCCGAGATTCCACACAAGATTGTATTGATTGGGTTCGTAAAAAGCAAAATGGAAACCTTAAAGGTGTGTTTCATTGTTTCAGTGGAACTGTTGAAGAAGCTAAGGCAGTAGTTGATTTAGGGTTCTATCTGGGAATTGGAGGAGTGGTAACCTATAAGAAATCCAACCTCCCTGCAATCATTGCTGCTATTGGATTGCAACATATCCTACTTGAAACGGATGCTCCTTATCTAGCGCCCACTCCCTATCGAGGCAAGCGAAATGAAAGCAGTTATATCCCCATCATTGCACAAAAGATAGCAGAGGTATTGAATACAGACTTAAATGAAGTAGCGACAATCACCACAAAGAATGCAACGCTACTTTATCAGAGAGGATAACCCCCTTATGATTTATGATGCAGATGGTACTAACTGTAACTGATGAGCTATCCATGCTTGCAAAGAAGGGTATTGAACATCTATCAAATGATGAGGCAACTCGAATGGTGCTGACTTAGTGGTTAAGAACACTGTATGCATATTCATTCGTTTGCCAAATTCCATATCGCTCATGGAATTGCCTACCATGATACTCTTTCTAAAATTAATTCCTTCAAAATCTTCCTTCGCCTGTAAAGCCATACCGATATTGGGCTTACGATTGTGGTCGTCATCATGGATTGCAGTACAAGCATATACTTTATCAATGCGGCCTCCTTGGGCTTGCACTGCTGCAGTCATATTTTTACTTATTTCTTTTAGGCTTTCTAAGCTCATGATGCCTCTACCAACTCCTCTTTGATTGGTTACTACTATTAGGTTGCCAACAATTTCAGATAAGGTACTGATGGCTTGAATAGCACCCTCACAAAAAACAAACTCTTCCCATTTGGTAATATACGAGCCTACATTTTCTTCGTTGATTACTCCGTCTCTATCGAGAAATATAGTCCAAGTTTTATCTAATTCTATTTTCAATGCTGAAGTTTCCATGACGTTGTTTCTAATTATTAAAAAGCCGTTCTTCTGTTAACTGACAAATAATATGCCCAATCATAATATGCGATTCTTGGATTCTTGGAGTATCCGTACTAGGTACGTTGATTAAGTAATCACAAAGCTCTTTCATCTTTCCGCCGGTTTCTCCGGTAAGGCAAACCGTCGTCATACCTATTTCTTTAGCCATTTCCACTGCCTTTAATATATTGACAGAATTTCCGGATGTACTAAGCCCTATCAGAATATCTCCATTCTTTCCCATACCCTTCACCATTCTACTATAGACGATATCATAGCTGTAGTCGTTGGCAACAGCAGTAAGATAGGAGGTATTGCAATGAAGTGCTTCTGAAGGTAAGGGGTCTCTATCTGTATAAAAACGACCACTAAACTCCGCAGCTAAATGCTGGGCATCAGCGGCGCTGCCTCCATTACCACAAAACAAAACTTTATTGCCATTTTCAAAAGCCTTTACAGTTTCATCTACTACTTTTTCAATAATAGCAAGCAGTTGAGGGTTTGCTAAAATTTTAGCTTTAGTGGCTATAGAAGCTTCTATAATTTGCTTAATCATAATCAGGCTAAAAATACAATACTATTGCCTTTTACAACGTGGTGAATGCGTTAATAAAACAATAACGTGAATAACTTGTGTGTAAAGTGGCCGTCTATTTCCAATTACAATTAGATAGATTTAGCTTTGTAAGCTATTCCACCATGTTACTATTGCTATGAAATATTTTTATTCTTTAGGTTTTTTATTGCTTTGGAGCCTTCAAACCTTTGCTCAATCACCTAAACGAGAACTACGAGCCGCTTGGATTGCCACAGTTTCTAATATTGATTTTCCTTCTAAGCCCGGCTTGCCTTCCTCTCAACAACAACAAGAGTTTATTCAAAGATTAGACCAGCTAAAAGCCCTAGGCTGTAATGCCGTTTTTGTGCAAATTCGTCCGGCTGCTGACGCCTTTTACAATTCTCCATATGAGCCTTGGAGTCGCTACCTTACCGGCAAACAAGGACAACCTCCTTCACCTTATTATGACCCGCTTTCGTTTATGATAGAACAAACTCATCAACGAAATATGGAATTCCATGCCTGGTTTAATCCATATCGTGCCCTCACTGACAGTAAGAAAAATCCGAACCCTCCGGAGCATGTCACTCGTCAGCATCCCGATTGGATTATCTCTTATGGCGGCAAGTCCTATATCAATCCAGGGGAGCCTCAAGCAAGAGAATATGTGTTAAACGTGATTACCGATGTGGTAAAAAGATATGATATTGATGGGGTGCATTTAGATGATTATTTCTACCCATACCGTATTGCCGGAGTGGAATTTGGCGATGGTAGAAGTTATTCGAAATATGGGCAAAAATTTACTGATAAAGGTGATTGGAGAAGAGACAATGTCAATGTTTTTGTGAAAGATTTACATGGACGAATTAAAGCGTTAAAACCTTATGTGAAATTTGGGATAAGTCCATTTGGAGTATGGCGCAACGCCAGCAAAGACCCTCGCGGTTCCGCTACTCGTGGTGGACAAACCTGCTATGACGACTTGTATTCTGACATACTATTATGGCTTCAAAACGGATGGATGGATTATGTATTGCCTCAATTATATTGGGAGCATGGACATCGCGCTGCACCCTTTGACATACTCTTACCTTGGTGGGAAAAAAATAGTTATGGTAAGCATGTGTATTATGGCTTAGGGGTCTATAGAATGTTAAATGGAGGCACAGGACCTTGGACCTCATCACGTGAAATCCTTTGGCAGATAAATGATATCCGTACCGGCACTGCATCTCCGGGCTATGCGCTTTATAGTGCTTCTAATTTTGATAAAATTCATACTGCATTAGCCGATAGTTTAGAAAAGCGGATTAGTAAAAATATCGCCTTGCCACCGGTAATGCCATGGTTGGATACAATACCTCCTATAGCCCCTGTTTTAAAAATTACTACGAGCACCAAAGGCAATCAACTGAATTGGACATCGCCCAATAAAATGTACCCAGCACATACAAAATACTTGGTGTATCGTTTTGCTACTAATGAACCGATTCAACTAAACAACAGTTCAAAGATAATTTCACTTCAGCAAGCGGCAACCTATACGGATACGGAAGCTGCATCCAACCGGAAGTACACGTATGTAGTTACTGCGTTAGATAGATTGTGGAATGAAAGTAAGCCGAGCAATACCGTAATAGCTACGACACCCTAATGGTTGGCTCAAGTTGTTGCCATGTTTTTTATGAAATGATTGGATAACTTTTCAATCAAACACAAATGTGTAAATTAGGCTTTTAATTAAGGTCAATGAGTAAAAAAAATAAAGCCACTTCACCGCCTCCTAAGCCAACAATAACAACTAAACCTATATCAAATACATTTAGTATTCCTTATCCTATACTTTGGCTTATAGCTGTAGTGATTGTTTTGTATGCCGGCACCATTCATTATGATTTTACTCAACTCGATGATGCTATTTTTATCAAAGAGATGCAAGCATATAATGAAAGCTTAAGCAACCTAGTAACCTCTTTCTCCCGCGGAGTATTCAACCCTACTAATGATGAATACTATCGCCCTATGTTTTTAAATTCTATGATTCTCAACTATCAGTTTGCCGAAACGGATATTCTGGGCTATCATGTTTTTAATATTGGGCTTCATATTTTATGTGTTATCCTATTTTATCAATTAATGTTGCTGTTAGAAATAAAAAAACTACATGCCTTTTTATTATCGTTGCTTTTTGCTGTACATCCTTCACTTTCGCAGGCAGTAGTTTGGATTCCCGGTAGAAATGACAGTCTAATGGGTGTGTTTGTATTGAGCTATATATTGTCTGCCATACGCTATTCGCAATCTCAGCATTGGAAATACTTAGTGGGCATTTTTGTTTTCTTATCAGCCAGCTTCTTTACCAAAGAGTCGGCAATAGTTACCCCGGCAGTAGCGGTATTAATACAAGTATTCATCTTAAAACAACGATGGTTTTCTAAAAGTCAACGGATACATTATGGCATCATTGTAATAGTCGCCTTAGTTTATTTTGTACTTAGGAGTACAGCCTCTCTGAAACCTACACCCCTTCATCCGGCTGACTTATTTACTGACTTCACGCATCGTATTCCTATTATATTTCAGTATCTGGGTAAGGTATTTTTTCCTTTCAATCTTAGCGTGTTTCCTATTCAAGAAGACACCGTTATCTTTTATGGATTAGCAGCCATGCTACTTCTTATAGTAGTGATTGCTTTTACCAAAGAGAAACGATGGAATTGGTACATTGCTGGTTTTTGCTTTTTCTTTGTATATCTATTGCCCTTACTTTTTTTACCCAAGGTGTTAAACGAACAAATTTTTGAGCATCGTCTCTACTTGCCGATGATGGGATTGTTTTTAGTATTGCCACAAACGATTTTGTTTAAAAATACTTGGAGTGATAAGCAACAAAGTGTGGCGGTTTTTGTAGTAGCAGGTGCCCTGTTTTTTTTGAATTATAGGCACCAACCTAATTTTGAAAATGCTTTAAGCTTTTGGAAGCAAGCTTATACTACGTCACCACACTCAGCCTATGCAACTATGATGTATGGCGCAAGGGTAGAGGATCGCCAAGAAGGTTATGCCTTAATGCGACAAGCCTATAAATTGAATCCTGATGAAAAATATTTGAACTATTACTATGGCATGATGTTGCAAAACCAAGATTCCTTATTAGCATCGGAGCCACATTTTTTAAGAGAAAAAAAGAAATCCGGGTATTACGAATGTGATTTTTACTTAGCTAAAATTGCATTTTATAAAAAGGATTTTAAAGCGGCTGCCACCTATTTGGAAACATATGTAAAAGCAGACCCTACACACGATATGGCAAATAAAAACTTATTGTTGTTGTATGTTACCGAGCTTAAAGATAAGCAGAAGGCATTAGCACAAATAAAGCGGATGGAAGCCAATCACATTATGGTGAATCAAGAATTGAAACAACAAATATATAGGATGCCTTAGTTGAAACGTAAAAGGAGGAGCTTATTGATTGGGTGAATTTAGATTATCGAATTAAAGTAACATCGCCTTTGATAAGCTCTTCTTTACCGAATCGATCCTTTACGCTTAATACCCAATAATACACACCTAGTTCCGCCGGTACTCCTTTCCAATATCCATCCCAACCCTCATTAAACTTGGTGGAAGCATACATCATCTCGCCCCACCGGCTATAGACTCTAAAGTAATTAACTTGAGAATAGCCTACACCTATAGGTCGTAAAATATCATTTCGGCCATCACCATTAGGGGTAAAAGCAGAAGGGACAAATAGGCTGGCTTTATCCACTACTCTTACTACAATGCTGTCATCACCTTCGCACTGACTAGCGGCACTTACAATATGCACTTGGTAAGGGAAGGTGCCAATAGTGGGATAGGTTCCTATTGGATTTCCAATAGTGGGATTGTCAAGATTAGTAGCCGGCGACCAAGTGTAACTACCGCCACCTTGCGCATTAAATTGAATAGAACTTTCTTTGATAATGATGGTGTCATTGCCGGCAAACGGAACAAATTTTTCAATGGCGATATACTTTTTAATGGTGTCGCTACAACCTTTACTGTTTCCTGAAATAAGTGTTACCGCATAGTTACCTCCAATGAGATATTGATGAGAAGGGTGTTGGTCGGTTGCATTTAAACCATCGCCAAAGCTCCATTCCCAATGAGTAGCAGTACCAAGACTACTAGAAGAAGAGTCAATAAATGCAATGGGAGTATTGGGACAAAGTTTACCGGTATAGTTGAAATTACTTTTGAAATAAGGGTATATTTTTACGAAACGCTCTATACTATCCGGACAAGTAGTGCCGCGATTTACAATAAGCTTTACTACATAAGTGCCGGTATCCGAATAGGTATAACTAGGACTAAAAACATTTGAAGTATCATCGGTTTTATTAGCCACCCCAAAGTCCCAAAAATAACTAAAGCCACCGGTGCTAGTATTGTCAAACTTTACATCATAGCCAGTACAATTGACGATATAGGTATTCACTTCATCTGAGTACTGAGGCATATCGGCTATAACAGCTTTCGAACAGTCGGTAACTTCAAATTGAAATTCACGTTTTACCGTATTGACTAAAACTCCATTCTTCCATTCATGACAACAAACAGTAACCACAAAACGACCTTTTAAATTGGGTGTGCCAGATATCAAACCTGTAGAAGGGTCAATTTTAATCAAAGGATTTCCAGCCATCGGACGTTGCATAGTAAAACCGGCTACATAAGCTACAGTAGGAAACGGTGGAGAGGTAGGCACATAAGGTTTTACATCATTGATGGTACCCCCAATATTCGTTTCGCAAAATTCATAACTCAACGAGTCTCCATCCACATCAGTAGCAGAATGGTCATAAATCAAAGGGTTATTTAAGCAAATGATTTGTGGTGGAAAATTTTTGAAAATGGCGCTATTGTTACAAGCGGGTGCGGGAGGTATTTTACAAAAATAAGTAGCTCCGGTTTCCCCTGGGTTGCCAATGTTAGAGATGTGTTCGTTTCTACAACATCTTTGATAAACGATATAATATCCTGATAAATTGTTGGGTAATGAATAGGTTTTCTTAAAGGTCATTTTCTGCAAGCAAGTCAACGGATAATTGGTGATACAATTATTGCTAAAGTTGGCAGGTACTGTCATTCTTGAAGTATAGTAAACACCGGTATCTACAAATTGTAAAAGGTTATTGCCATCATAAATTCCTAAAAAAGCAGGGTTGTCATCTACTATAGCTTGGGGTTGTCCGTTCAAGCAATCATGGTAAATCGTTAGGGATATTTCATAGAGTGTTGTATTGCCACTTCCGGCTCCCAAGCAACGATACGTCATTTCGCCACCAACTATATGCGAAGCAAATCCAAATTTTGGAGAAAGGCAAAGAACAAAAAATAGAATCGCATAGAGCGCTTGTTTCATAAGTGACTTAGCGTTTGTAACAATATTCAGTAAAGTTAATTAAATCGTATGTTAATAGTTTTGGCTGTTCTATCATACTCATGTGTACACAATCATCATAGCGATGTACAAAGCTGATGTTGGCAAGGGCTGCTTGTTCTAATAAAACCTTCATAGGAGCAATAGTTTCTTCTTTGCCAATAATCATTTGAAAGGGGGTTGCTAATTGTTGTACTACATTTCTTCGGTCTTCACGCTGCATCATAGCAGAGTAAAAAGCAATGATACTTTCGCCTGCTAGTTCTATGCCTCGTTCTATTTGTGTAGCTATTACACTTTGATTGTTGTCTTTGAATTTTGGCGAATAAAATCCGGGAATTAACTCACGCATAAACGCATTTTTGCCTCCTTTTTGAATGATTTCAATGGTACGTTTTCTTTTGATTAATCGTTCTTCATCGTCTGCCGTAGCTGTAGAGTGTACTAGAGATAGCCCTTTAATCAATTCGGGGTATTGCTCGGCAAAAGCTAATGCAATATAGCCTCCCATAGAATGTCCGGCTAAGACCACTTCCGTTATTTTCTCATTGTCTATGATGGCTTTGATAGAAGATGCTAAAATGGGTAAGGTAACTGTAGTCGTAGGTAATGCACTTGCCCCACTGCCAGGGATATCGGGGATGATAACCAAAAAATGTTTTGAAAGAGCATCTGTAACTCGATTCCAAAGGCTGCCTCTTTCAGGAAAACCATGCAGCAATACGAGTGCATTGCCTGAGCCTATTTTTTGGTATGCAATTTTGGGAAAGTTATCTGTTGAAATTTGAACTGAAGTCATCATCTTTCTTCTTTTTGGAACGTAGCTTTTCTAAAGATAGACCCAAAAACTAGTAATAAGGATAGTAAGATGGGACCAATTTCTAATAGGGGTAGTTCTTGTACTTTCAATATATGAAGTATTAATGATGTTATCAGCAAGCATATTGCTACAAGTGCATATCGGCTTTTATGTTTATTGTGCATGAAGGCTGCAATAACATTAGTAGGTAATGCCCATAATATATTAAAGTTGTTGCTACATCCTTGATGGTCGGTAGCAAACCACATAATCAACATGATACATCCTAAAACTCCGGTAGTAAATAATATAAATGTTTTGAGAACAGCTCTAGTTACTTTCCAAGAGCGTTTCATCATACTAAAAACAGTAAAAAGACCTATGAAGCATGTCAATACAAATGGTCCATTGATGCCGGCACCCCCAAGTTTACTTCCTTCAACAATTGTTTGTGATGGATGAGCAATTGGCTTCCCTTTTAAAGTGGCTTTGGCGATGCTTCTTTCTAAGTAATCGGGCAAAAACATGATATCCATATTAGTCATGTTCTTATCAATTTTACTTCCCAGTAAAAGATTGACACCAAAGCGTTGCCAATGTACTTTATAAAAGTAAAGGTTGATGATGTTTCGATAGCTCAGTGTAGATGAAGGTATCACATTGCCATAGGCAAATTGATTTCCTAAAGCATTTTTAAACACATCCCGTACTCGTGTAGCACAATTGTCAAAGAAGAAATCATACTGATAATATTTGTTTTCATCTTTGGAGTTGTTGATTAAAAAATTATAGATCTGAATTTTTTCTGAACCGCTCAATTGTAGTAATTGTTCACGGACACTTCGATGTCTTACCGCATACTCTGCTACAAAATCTTGATAAGGATAGTAAGAGAGGTAATAGGAGAGTTTGCCACGCACAAACTTCAAAAGAAAGCCATCATCATAGCCATTGAAGGTGCCATAGTTATAGACATTGTCTGTACCGCCTATGGTGTCAGTAATGTGAATAGCAGTATGCCCAAAGGTTTCCCAAGGTTCTTGCCCACTGCCACAGGTTAGTAAACTGATTCTTATCCTACTACTATCTACTTGTGCTATTGATGGAAATGCAAAGAACATCAATAGGATGAATAGGTACTTTTTGAGCATCATGGGGTAATGAAAAAAAGATAAATTTTTTATCAAGTTAAGCTTTTCCAAGACTTTTCAAAAGCCTTCCATGTTCTACAAGTGCGGAGAAGAATGTTTTTTGTTCGTAGTAAGGTATGTTAAACTCCAGTGCTGTTGCTTTTACTATTGGTGCAATATTTTTATAGTGTATATGGCTGATATAAGGGAAAAGATGATGTTCTATTTGACGATTCAACCCACCAATAAACCAGTTTAAGAAGGCGCTATTCGGTGAAAAGTTTGCAGTATTTAAAAGCTGATGTATAGCCCAACTGTTTTCAATTTTTCTTTCCTCAGTAGGTTTTGGAAATTCGCAATCACCCATTACATGGGCTAATTGAAAGATACAAGACAAAGAAAGCCCAGCTACATAGTGCATTGCCAAGTAGGCTATCACTACATGATACCAAGCCGCTCCAGAAAACATCAAGGGCAAACCTAAAGTAATGATATAGTAAAGTATTTTGTAGATAAGAAGACGTGTAAGTGCATAACGATAAGTCATCTTTTCTTTTCTTAGCAGACCTAATTGATTATACTCTTTTAGTTGTTGGAAATCCTTTGATGTGGACCATAAGAGGGTCATCATACCATAGAGCAACCATGCATACCAATGTTGAAATTTATGGAATCCATAGCGTTTTTGTGTAGTAGAAAAACGTAAGAAAATACCTGCATCAATGTCTTGGTCGAGTCCATCAATATTAGTATAGGTGTGATGAAGAATATTATGCTGAATCCTCCAATTGATATCATAACCACCAACCAGCATGATCAGTTTCCCCATGTTCTTATTGATTGTTTTATTGTTGGAATAAGAATCATGGTTAGAATCATGCATCACAGCACAACCGATACCTACCATACCAATACCCATCAATACCCAAGTGCCATAAAATATCCATAGGTTCATAGAAGCATAGCCAGATAGTACAAACGCAAAAGGCACTAAATAGATGGCAAGCATAGCTACAGACTTCCATTTCATGGATGAATCTCCTACCATGTCAAGGTTGTTTTCTTTGAAATAGCTATCAATTCGCTCTTTTAGGGTGTCAAAAAAGCCATCCTTATTTTTAGGAGCAAATTTTACTAGGCTGAGTTTTGGCGTTGGATTCAAACTTAAAAAATTTGTGCAAATGTATTTAAAAATAGGCAAGATATAGATTAAAAATTCTATGCCTTGATAGTCAATACAACTTATGTTTCTGAAAGAGGTTTTTTAGTTTTTGGAGGAATGTTTTTTTGCCTTTCGCCAGTCCCAAGGAGCCATAGGATGGGGGTCTTTCCAAAGCCCTAAGTGCTTTTTTCTAGCGGCTATTTCTAATGAGGCGTATTCTTGATTATTGGAATATTTTTTGAAATGCCAAGCTAAGCCATTGCGCACCAATTCTTGGTTTACATTTATTTCATTATTTAGATAGACTGTGGCTATGATTCGCCTATTTCTGTCATATTTGAAAGGGAGTGAAATGGTGACATTCTTTCCAAAGCATAACTCAGCAATTCGTTGTTTTGCTCTATTGCCAAAAGGCTGATTTTTTTCAGGACAATCGATATGTTCCAGCCGGATAGTTTGTTTTTTGCCTTCCATTAAT
>CALMXV010000489.1 GCA_937871155.1 uncultured Taibaiella sp.
TAACCTTTTACCTGTGCATCGCAAACAGCTATTGCCACCATGTTGACAATCTGCCTTACCGTGCTACCAAGCTGTAATACATGTACTGGTTTTTTCAAGCCTAACAATACCGGGCCAATGGCTTCTGCACCACCTACCGACTCTAATAAATGATAAGCGATATTGCCTGCTGCCAGATTGGGAAAGATTAAAACATTTGGTGCTTCGTTTACAAGTTCCGAAAATGGGTAATTTTCTTTTAATAATTCTTTGTCAAAAGCAACACCGGCTTGTATTTCTCCATCAATAATAAAATCAGGATATTCTTGCTTAATACGTTCTACTGCTGTACGTACTAAGATAGCTTCCGGTGAAATGCTACTACCATAATTGGAATAAGACAATAATGCAATGCGAGGTTTGATACCAAAATGTTCTACTGCTTTTGCGGTTAATAAAGTAATGTCTATAAGTTCATCAACGGTAGGATTAAAATTGAGTGTTGTATCTGCGAAGAATAAAGGACCTTTTTTAGTAAGCATCATATACATACCTGCCATTCGCTTCACACCCTCATCCATCCCTATGATTTCTAAGGCAGGCTTTACTGTGTCGGGATAACGTCGAGTAAGTCCTGAAATCATAGCATCAGCTTCCCCTTGTTCTACCATCATACAGCCGAAATAAGGACGCTCACGCATGATTTTTCGAGCTTCATACATATTAAAACCCCTTCTTTTCCTTTTTTCGAAAAATAACTCACCATAAAAGTTTCTTTTTGCTTCCATGGCTTCACTCTTAGGGTCTATGATAGTGATGTTTTCAAGAGGCAAATGATTTTCCTCAATAATTTTTCGAATTCTTTTTTCATCTCCTAATAAGATGGGTATTGCAATTTGTTCATCTCTTACAATCTGGGCGGCTTTAAGGACTTTGATGTTTTCAGACTCGGCAAATACTACCCGTTGTGGTTTTTGTTTAGCTTTATTAATGACGAATCGTAGGATGTTATCATCGGTTCCTAATCGGTTGTATAATTCATTTTCATACGCCTCCCAATCAGTAATAGGATGCTTGGCAATTCCACTATCCATAGCAGCTTGGGCTACTGCTGGAGAAACTTTTACCAACAATCTTGGGTCAATGGGTTTGGGGATGATATAAGTAGAACCAAATTGGATATGACGTTCGTTGTAAGCAATATTTACAATTTCAAGTACGGGCTCTTTAGCAAGTGCCGCTAAGGCCTTTACAGCAGCAAGTTTCATCTCTTCGTTGATGGTTGATGCCCTAACATCCAACGCACCCCTAAAGATATAAGGGAACCCAAGCACATTATTGACTTGATTTGGATAATCGCTTCTTCCGGTAGCCATAATGATATCAGGACGAGCCGCCATGGCTTCTTCGTAGGCTATCTCTGGTGTTGGGTTGGCTAAGGCAAAAACTATAGGCTGATCTGCCATACTTTTAACCATCTCTTGGGTTACGATATTTCCTTTTGACAAACCAATAAAGACATCTGCACCTGCTAAAGCTTCTCCCAAACTTTGATCAGAAACATCTTTTGCAAACAATAGTTTGTTCTCATCCAAATCTGTCCGAGAGTTTATGATAAGCCCTTTGCTGTCGAACATATACATATTGGCCACATCAGCCCCCAAAGCAATGTATATTTTACAACAAGAAATAGCCGATGCACCAGCACCACTAATTACAAATTTCACCTTAGAAATATCTTTCTTCACAAGTTCTAAAGCATTGAGCAACGCGGCTCCGGAGATGATGGCTGTTCCATGTTGGTCATCATGCATCAGCGGAATATTCATTTCTGCCTTTAGTCGTTTTTCTATTTCAAAACATTCCGGTGCTTTAATGTCTTCCAAATTTATTCTCCAAATGTTGGCTCCAATGCCTTTACTACGGTTACAAATTCATCTACCGTTTTACAGTTAAGTTCAATATCGAATACATCAATATCTGCAAAAATTTTAAACAACAATCCTTTTCCCTCCATGACTGGTTTTGAGGCTTCAGGCCCAATATCGCCTAAGCCTAATACAGCGGTGCCATTGCTGATAACCGCAACCAGATTGCCTTTGGCGGTATATTTATAAACGTTTTCTACATTTTCATGTATTTCTAAACAAGGCTCAGCCACACCTGGTGAGTAGGCAAGTGCTAAGTCACGCTGTGTTTTAGTTTCTTTGGTAGGGATGACTTCTATCTTTCCCGGTCTGCCTTTAGCATGATATTCTAATGCATCTTCTTTATGTATAAGCTGTGCCATGATGTTTACTTTAATGGATAAAATAGTATTCGATTTCTCTTGGAATAAACACCCAAAATTAAGTGATAACGGTAATTCCCGATATTTTATTCCTAATTTTAACCCCTCTAAGTAAATGAAAAAATCTCTAATTCTTTTAGCCGTTTTTATAGTAATGCTGGTCGGTTTGCTCTATGGTGTTAAGAGTAGTACATGGTTTAATAACAAGCATACTTATTATAGCAATTTTAAAAAAATAGATGGGTTGCAAGAAGCTGCAGGAGTATATATTAATGGAGTGAACGTGGGTAAGGTAACCGATATATTTTTGGGTACAGATGACAGTATCCATATTGCTTACAGCATTCAAAAGGATATTAAAATTCCTCTAGGCACTAAAGTTCAGATTATAAAAAGTGATGTTGCCGGTACGAAAGCTGTAAGTCTTTTGCCAAATACAAATACAGCATCGTATCTACCGGGAGCCTATATTCCTACTGTTTCAGAAGCCTCTTTGGTAGAAAAACTCAATGAAAATTTATTGCCCATGGTCAATGGAGGTAAATTCCTTGTCAATGCTACGGGAAGTATCTTAGAGGATATTACCTATCTCACCAATTCCCCCAACGGGGCAGGGAATACCATTCGACAACAAGTAGCTAGCTATTCTCAAAAAATCAATCAACTAAAAAACACATCAGCTTCTTTAAACCAAAAGATGGAGGGCATTTCAAAACAGCTCATTAGTTTGAATCAATCATTAGCAACTGCTACTGATGTTTCTAAGTCTATAAAATCTTTAGAAGCATCCGTTAAAAATACCTCCATAAAACCATTCGATACCCTTTTGCATCATGCAGCTACTGCCGCTACTAGTCTCGGAAATGATGCAGGTAATGCAGTAAAAAAGATAGAGGGTAAAATGGGAAATACGATTCCGACCGTTAGTCGTAAGCTTGATACGATGCATCAATCCATGAAAGACTTGCAAAGCGGCCCTCCCGGCATTCAACTAATAGGTGGAGGAAAGAAAAAGAAATAAGCCTTAAGGTATCAAATAACTCAATGAAAAATTGAAGTTCACATTGTACTGATGCCCGCTACCATAATGAGGCGGCACAGTATTCGCCTTACGAATAGGAGCTAAAGAACGTGCATAACTCGCACCAATAAACCATCCTCGCCAAAATTGATACTTACCTGAAATCATCCAATTCCAATCTTCTTTTAAAAAAGGATAATCTTTCTGATTGAAATTATACAAGGGCTGCATGGTTTCAACACGTTCATTTGATTTTATCAATCTGGAATAAGACATACCCAAGCCAAAATAAGCTCGTGGAGTAGGGAATACGAGCAACTGAACCGGAACTTCTACATAGTTAAGTTTTAAAAAATAATTTTCGAAATATTCGCCAATACTAGAATACATCGTCTTTACGCCTCTACTGCCTTTTTGTGAATACAATAACTCTAAGCTTACACCCCATAACGGTGAAAACTTACTGACAACACCTGGACCCACTCGCCAGCCTACTTTATGAAACCCATGATACGCATCACCAATGACTTCAGAAATATTCATCCCAACAGACACACCTCCGTAAAAAACCTTTTCATCATCTATACCAAAGATACGTGGAGGAGGAGTCGTTGTTTGAGCATTTGATAACCCCGAAACAGCCAAAAATGAAAGTAGCAATAAGGTCTTTTTCAAATGAAAATAGATTTTAAAAGTTGAGGAATTTCAGCTGGAAAAATTTTAGCTTACTACTAAAACAAATACATCAAGCGTAAAGTAAACAGGTTATTGTATTGTTCAGCCCGTCCGAAATCCATATTGATATTTTCCTTCGTACGAATAGGGAAAAGAGAATATTGAAACCTTAAATTTAAGAACAGTCCTTTTACCAAATGCAAATTGCCCCCCAACACAAAGTTTAAATCAGCTTTTCGAAATTTAAGTGAATCCGTTCCTACAGAGCGTAAATTGGTTTGGATAATTTCTTTTGAAGAGATTAACTGTGAATATGAAAATCCAGCTCCAAAATGACTTCTTCTTTTGTCAAAATAGTTGATTTGAATTGGAATTTCAGCATAGTTGAGGTCTATCCGATACTTCTGAATAAACTCACCCACATTACCACTTTCTTGTACTTTATGTCCGCGGCTTCCTTTTTGGGAAAACAAAAGTTCTAAGCTTGCCGCTACATGTTCTGCAAGCCTTGCATACATGATACCTCCCACATTTAATCCTACCTTATGATAGCCGGCATAGCTATCCCCATCTACCTGAGTAAAATTAGCTCCCAGCAACAAACCACCATAAAAAGTATGAGGGTCTTCAATGTAATAATCACCTGGGTTTTGAGCAAAGGAATTTTTCGGAAAGGAAAGGAAGGCTACACAACAAGCAAATAATGCTACTAAAATCCTATTTTTAACCATCGAATCTTGATATTGCAAAAATGAGTTTCAAATATACACCAAACACGCTGAAAAAATTAGAACAGTTGTTTGACGAAGCACGATACATCATCCGGTATGAAAAAGGAAATTTCAACTCCGGCTATTGTGTTTTGGAAGATAAACGTATTGCCGTAATTAATCGTTTTTTGAACGTTGAAGGACGTATCAATGCACTTGTAGAAATTCTACCCTCTATCTCACTAAAGGAAGAAGAGCTAAGTGGAGAGATGCTGAAATTTTATAAACAACTTCAAGATGCTGCATCCACCCCTAATACCGAGCCATCAGTACAAACTCAAATGGATATTTAACTGTGAAAATAACCTTTCTAGGCACCGGTACTTCGCAGGGCGTTCCTGTCATCTGCTGTCCTTGTAATATTTGCCAATCGCCCGACCCACGCGACAATCGCCTGCGCACCTCTGTATGGATAGAAACTGAAACTACGAGTATTGTTATAGATGCGGGTCCAGATTTTAGGCAGCAAATGCTACGATATGGTATTCGTAAGTTAGACGCTATTGTTTTCACCCATAGTCACAAAGACCATATAGCCGGCCTAGATGACGTAAGGGCTTACAATTATTTTATGGAACAGCCGATGGATGTTTTTGCAACGTTAGAAACACAGCAGGCGTTGAAAAGAGAATATGCTTACATCTTCGAAAATGCACATTATCCGGGAGTACCGCAAATCAATTTGCATACGATTACAGCACATGAGCCTTTTTTAATTAAAGAACTAACAATTACCCCCATTCGGTTGCTGCATTACCAAATGGAAGTTCTAGGATTTCGCATAGGCGACTTTACCTATATCACCGATGCCAATGAAATACCCACAGAGGAGTTGGATAAAATTTATGGTAGTAACTATTTGGTGTTAAATGCGCTTCGCCGCGAAAAACACATCTCACATTTCACGCTTGCTGAAGCCATAGATATAGCAAAAGCGATACATCCAGGGGCAACGTATTTCACCCACATCAGCCACCAGCTTGGATTGCACGAGGAGGTTGAAAAAGAATTACCACCGTCTATGCATCTAGCTTATGATGGGCTTACCCTTCAGTCTTAAGAACGTTATAACCTTCATTTTTTTACAAATCATTGCAATCCTTTAATAGTAGTGGTAAAGTGATTTGCCTACATTTGCAACCATGTATCCTGATTTTCAGTTTTTATTACAAGACCTTTTGGGTATCGACGCGCCCGGATGGCTTTCTATTTTCAAAGTCTTTGGGTTGTTTGTTGCCTTAGGGTTTTTAGCTGCTGCTTTTGTATTGGTAAAAGACCTAAAACGAAAAGAAGCTTTAGGATGGCTACATCCGGAATACACTGTAGCGAAAGTAGGCGAGCCGGTAAAAACATCAGAGTTGGTATGGGCAGCGGTTATTGGCTTTTTGTTGGGGTATAAAGTAGGAGGCTTCGCTAGCTATTGGCAAGAGGTAGCTCCCAATCCTATGGGCTATATTTTCTCTATGCAAGGGCATCTTTTGATGGGTATTCTTTTAGGGGCTATCCTGTGCTATGCAAAATATGCAGAGAAGAAAAAACAACAATTAGATAAACCTGAAGAACGCAAACTAGCTATATACCCGCACATGCGAATCTAATTGTTGTTTTTTCTTCTCTGCATATTT
>CALMXV010000490.1 GCA_937871155.1 uncultured Taibaiella sp.
ATGAGATAAATTTCTGAATAGCTATGTGTAGTAGTAGTAAATACCGAAGGGAAATTACTATTTTTGATGCCATTAATAAACTAACGACAATATTATGGCGGAAGCAATTAGAATGCCTTTACTAAGCGACACGATGAAAGAAGGAATCATAGCTGCGTGGCACAAAAATGTAGGCGATACCGTTAAAAGTGATGATGTGATAGCAGATGTTGAAACGGATAAAGCAACAATGGAAGTAATGCCTTATGTGGATGGAACCCTTTTATACGTAGGCGTTGAAAAAGGAAAGGCTGCTAAAGTCAATGAAATTATAGCCATCATCGGAAAGCCGGGTGAAGACTTTCAAAACCTACTACAAGCTACTACTAGTTCTTTAGCGTCTCCGACCGAGCAACCCACACCAGTAGAAACTCCATCAATACCTGCGCCAAAACCTTTGTCTGGCGATGCGACCGTTATCAGAATGCCTCTTCTAAGTGATACCATGAAAGAAGGTAAAATTGTAGCATGGCATAAAAAAGTAGGAGATGCAATCAAAAGTGATGATAACCTAGCTGATGTAGAGACGGATAAAGCAACGATGGAAGTAATGCCTTATGTAGATGGTACACTTTTGTATGTAGGTTTTAAAGAAGGGGAAGCGGCGAAAGTAAATGAAATCATAGCTATCGTTGGGAAAGCAGGAACCGATATTCAACCTTATTTAGCACAATCTACTGCTCCAGCAGCTCCATCTTCTGCTGCTCCAGCAGGCACTACAGTGGCTCCAACAGCACCTGCAGCAACCGTTACAAATAATACACAACAAGAAGGAGATAGAGTAAAAGCATCTCCATTAGCTAAAAAACTTGCAGCCGATAAAAACATTGATTTAAGCAACGTGATTGGTTCTGGAGATGGCGGAAGAATTATTAAACGTGATATTGATAATTATCAACCAGCTTCAACGGTAGCTACACCATCAGCTACAACTACTACAGCACTTCCTTTAAATGTTTTAGGACAAGAAGGTACAACCGACTTCCCTCTTTCTCAAATGAGAAAAGTAATAGCGCAACGTTTATCCGATAGCAAATTCTCTGCACCACATTTTTATCTTAAAATGACGGTAACGATGGATAACGCAATGTCTGCTCGTAAAGCCATCAATGAAAATGCTGCTGTAAAAGTTTCGTTTAATGATATCATCATTAAGGCTGTGGCTATGGCACTTCGCAAACATCCGGATGTAAATAGTTCTTGGATGGGAGAATCCATTCGTCAAAATCACCATATCCATATTGGTAGTGCCGTGGCTATTGAAGATGGTTTAATTGTTCCAGTAATTAAACACGCAGACCTGAAGTCTTTATCTCAAATAGCTGAAGAGTCTAAAACACTTTCCGATAAAGCCAGAAATAAAAAGTTACAACCTCAGGAATTCACCGGAAATACCTTTACCATTTCAAATCTTGGTATGATGGATATAGATGAATTTACAGCG
>CALMXV010000491.1 GCA_937871155.1 uncultured Taibaiella sp.
ATTAAGACGTATCATTCAAAACGGAAAGGCAGTAAATATGCCTAAAGACCGAATTGAGTCTGCTATTAAAAATGCACTTGGAAAAGATACTAGCAACTATGATGAAGTACTCTACGAAGGCTATGCACCACATGGTATAGCTGTATTGGTGGTAACCGCTACTGATAATACAACACGTACTGTAGCTAATGTTCGTTCGCATTTCAACAAGGGTGGAGGTACACTTGGCAATAGTGGTTCTGTTGGTTTCCTATTCAAGCACATGGGCGTTTTTAAACTCACCAATGAAGGCATTGATATGGATGAAATGGAATTGGAATTGATAGATGCCGGATTAGAAGAGATAGGTGAAGACAGCGAAGGCAATATCATCATTCGTAGTAGCTTCAATGATTTTGGCACCATGCAAAAAGCTTTAGAAGAAAAAAATATCACGCCTATCTCATCAGAAATAGAATGGATTCCTCTGAATACCGTATCTGTAACAGAAGAACAAGCAAACGATGTCATGAAGCTCATCGCAAGAGTAGAAGAAGATGACGACGTACAACAAGTATTTCATAACATGGCATAACCACAACGCTCCTCTATGGAGCGTTTTTACATTAAGGCATAGATTTAATTTTATGGTATCTTGCTCTAGTTACTAAAGCGAAAGGAACAACTTGGCTATCATCGTTTGAATAGGATTTTTGTAGCTTGAACCTTTAAACAAATTCGACATATGCATTACCCATTTCAACTTACTTCATTTGAAGCCTATCAAGTAGCCAAAGAAAAAAGCTTGAAAGACCCGGAAGGATTTTGGGAGGCTATAGCAGCTACTTTTCAATGGCATCAGCCTTGGCAACAAGTAGTAGATTGGAACTTTCAAGAGCCAAATATCAAATGGTTTCAGGGAGGCAAACTCAACATCACCGAAAACTGCATCGACCGACATTTAAAAACACAAGGTGACCGCCCAGCCATCATTTGGGAACCCAATAATCCTGAAGAAGCCTCAAGAACGTTAACCTACAACGACCTTTATGTTCAGGTAAATCAATTTGCACTTGTACTTAAAAACCAAGGTGTTCAAAAAGGAGATCGCGTCTGCATCTATATGGGTATGGTACCGGAATTGGCAATAGCAGTTTTAGCCTGTGCAAGAATAGGAGCTATACATTCTGTAATATTTGGTGGCTTTAGCGCACAAAGTATTGCTGATAGATTGCAAGACGCTCAAGCTAGATGTGTTATTACCTGCAACGGTGCCTATCGAGGTAATAAAGAAATTGCCTTAAAAGGAATCATTGATGATGCATTAATGCACCCGAATGAAGTTAAGAAAGTCATCGTTCTCAATAGAACCTCCACGCCGGTGAGCATGATAAAAGGACGTGATGTATGGTGG
>CALMXV010000492.1 GCA_937871155.1 uncultured Taibaiella sp.
AAGAAGGCCAAGAAATAGCAATTCTAAGCCTTGGACATCCCGGTAACTTTGCATTAGATGCCTGTAAACTACTGTTGATTGATGGGGTGAGCCCCGCAGTATATGATATGCGTTTTGCTAAACCATTAGATGAACCATTACTTCATCAAATTGCAAAAAAATTTAAAAAAATTATCACCGTTGAAGATGGAACAATCGTAGGCGGTTTTGGAAGTGCTGTTTTAGAGTTTCTAGCTCAACATAATTATACCGTCACGGTTAAAATGCTGGGCATTCCTGATAGGCTTGTAGAACATGGTAAGCCAGAGCAACTGTATAAAGAATGTAAATTTGATGCGGAAGGAATAGCAAGTGCTGTAAGGGAAATGGTGGGAGTAAAAGTGACCGTATCGTGAGAACAACATTATTAACACTACTGAAATAGCATAAATTATTTAAATAAGGACTCGTAAAAGAGTGATACTTCCTAAGAAGTAAAAACAATAACGAAAAGAATTTCCAATTGTAGTGGAAAGAATAATAATTTTCGTACATTTGCAGCCGCTTAGAAAAAACTTAAGAAGTTTTAGAAAGGATAAGTTCTTTATTTTTATCTGTGGAATAAATGAAAAGTAATAGAGAATTTGAAATTGCATGGCAGGGGTTGAAACCTGGAATTCATGAATTTCAATACGAATTGAATGACCGTTTTATTGATAACAAACAACCTGAACATGACTTTAGACAATTAAATGCTATTGTTAAGGTGAAGTTTGATAAAAAAAACAATTTCTTTCTATTGCATTTCGATATTGATGGGACAATAATCGTACCCTGCGATAGATGTGGGGATGAATTTGAAATGCAACTTTGGGATGAGTTTGACTTAATGATAAAACTGGTAGCTGAAGATGTAGTAAGCAATGAAGATGATGGAGACGCTGTATTTATTCCAAGAAGCCAAACGGTGTTGGACTTAAGTGATTGGATTTATGAGTTTTTGCTCTTAAGTATCCCATTACAAAAAGTTCACCCAGAAAAAGCAGATGGAGCCTCAGGATGTAACAGTCAAGCTCTGGGACTCTTAAAGACTTTAGAAATACATGAAGAAGAGCATTTGAAAAATGATATTTGGAAAGGGTTAGAAGGTTTGCAGATTAAAAAAGAAAAAAAGAAAAAAGGCTAAAGGGTATAATCATTTAAACGATAACCATTAGCCGAAACAATAAGTACAATTTTGTAATTTCATTTATTAATAATTAAACTCGTAAAAGATGCCAAATCCGAAACGACGTCATTCACAACAGCGCGGAGCAAAACGCCGTACACATTATAAAGCTGAAGCAGCTACATGGAGCATTGACTCTGTAACCGGTGAAAGCCATTTGCGCCACCGTGCACATTGGACTGAAGGAAAACTATACTATCGTGGGAGAGTAGTAATAGACAAAAGCCCTGCACCAACAGAGAGCACAGAAAGTTAATCATATCTCCTAACAAATTCATTACATTCAGATGAAGATTGCACTTGACATTATGGGTGGTGATTTTGCACCACTCGAAGCAATAAAAGGCGTAAAAAAATTCTTCGAAGAAAATACGAATGAATTTGGTGTGCATTTATTACTTATCGGCAGTAAAGAAAAAGCTGCGGAGTACCTTCCAATGTTATCAGAATATCAAGAACATTTTACGTTTATTGATACTCCTGATATGATTGAAATGCATGAGCACCCTACAAGAGCACTGAAAGAAAAGGCTAATTCAAGTATATCATTAGGCTTTGGTCTTTTAGCTAAAGAAAAAGCAGATGCTTTTATAAGTGCGGGTAATACCGGTGCGATGATGGTGGGTTCTATGTATTCTGTCAAAACAATTGATGGCATTCTTCGTCCTGCTATTATATCCCCTATTCCTCGCCCGGATGGCGGTTATAATTTATTGGTAGATGCTGGTGCGAATGCAGACTGTAAACCAGAACATTTGGTACAATTTGCTGTATTAGGCTCACTTTATATGAAGTGTGTACTAGGTATCGAGGATCCTAAAGTAGGCTTATTAAATCTTGGTCATGAAGAAGGCAAAGGAAATTTACTTTGCTTAGCAACATATCCATTATTACAAGCTAATAAGTCTATCAACTTTATTGGAAATATTGAAGGACGTGACATGTTCTTGAATAAAGCTGATGTAGTAGTCTGTGAAGGGTTTGTAGGTAATGTGACCCTTAAAATGGCAGAATCTATCTATACCATTTTCACAGAAAGAGGCATTCAAGATGACTTTTTGTATCATTTCAATTCTGAAATATATGGTGGCACTCCAATTTTAGGAATCAATAAACCAGTACTTATTGCCCATGGTATTTCACATGCCTTAGCCTTTGAAAACATGATTAAAGTAACCTCTAAGATTATACACTCTAATCTTATCGGTGCCTTTAAGTCTTACTTTGTATCTGCATCAACACCTATAGAAGAATAGATTTTCTTAGGAGACCTTATACGCAGTCCTTCTTGATAGTAAGTAGCAGTTTTTCGTGAATTGCTAATACTTGAGGAAGGATTGCTTTTTTATTGTCATTTTGAATTACAAAATCACAACGTTGCATTTTTTCTTCTTCATTCATTTGCATCGCAATTCTTTCAAATATTTTATTAGCAGCTACCCCATCTCTTAACATAGCTCGTTGGACACGTATTTCTTGAGGAGCTGTTACTCCAATTATGAAATCTAAATCTTGATAGCTATTACTTTCAAAAAGTAAGGCTGCTTCTTTCAGTGCATAGGGGCTCGTTTGTTGTTCCATCCATTGTGCCGCAAAAAGAATAGTTGCAGGATGCACCAAAGCATTTAAAAGGTTTAATTGTGCAGCATCATTAAAAACCTTTGCTGAAAGTGCAGCACGATCTAGTTTTCCATTCTTATCATAAATTGCTTCACCAAATGCCATTTTCAAGTTTGCAACAAGCGAATTATCCGTTTCCATAAGGAATTTGGCAGCAGCATCCGCATTAAAAATAGGTATGCCAAGCATTTCAAATACTTGGCATACTATACTTTTTCCACTTCCTATTCCACCTGTGATACCTACTTTCAGCATCTTAGAAATTATTTAGCCTCTGCTACAACTGTAGGTGTGATATTAGAAGCTTTACGGAATGCATTGGTCATTTCCATAGACACGGCACTCTTATCAATAATGATAAATACACCTCTTGCAATCTCAAGTTGTATAGTACCATCATCATTCATACGATTGATAGTTCCGTGAATCCCTGATGCTGTAACTATTTTCTCACCGGTGTTCACACTCTCAGAAAATTTCTTTTGTTCTTTAGCCCGTTTAGCTTGTGGACGAATCATAAAAAAGTACATCACTACGACCATACCTATCATTATAAACAATGATGGCATAGCACTTGGTTGTTGAGCTTGTAATAATACAGTTTGAATGTTTGGTTGCATATTTCGATTGATTAATTAAAACGTTTAAAATTATTTTACTTCTCCTTTTATATAAAGCACATGAATGCCTCTTTTAGAATTGGTAGTTATAGAAACTGATTTATTTTGAAAGCCAAATTTTCCAGCTGAGTTAAATTGTATTTTCATTACACCCGTTTTACCTCCAGGGATTGGCTCTGTTGAATACTCTGGTGCCGTACATCCACATGTGCCTTTGGCATTACTGATAATCAATGGATTTTTACCGTTGTTCTTAAATTCAAATTCATGAACTACGATATCTCCTTCTTTAATAGTACCGAAGTTAAACACTGTATCGGGAAACTCCATCGTAGGCATTGCTTCTAGGTCTTCAGGTGCTATTCCATTTGCAGTCCTAGGATTATTGACCAAATCAGTAGAGAGTAAGGTGCTATCTGTCAAAGTCGATTCATTTTTAGACGACTCATTGCTACAAGATGATAATCCCAGCATACTCAAAACAGCGAATAAAAGAAATTGTTTCATTGGTTGTTTAAGATTTTCTACTTCGTTCTTGTTTATTGATTTTATTTTCTTTCACCAAGTCTTTAAGGATATTATCTAAAACGCCATTGACAAACTGACCACTTTGAGGAGTACTATATCGTTTAGCAATTTCAATATACTCGTTGATGGTAACCTTAGTGGGTATAGTGGGGAAAAACAGTAATTCACAAACGCCCATCTTCAACAATAATAAATCAATTAATGCTACACGCTCTGTATCCCAGTTGGACAGTTTAGGATGAATTAATGATTTACAAAACTCATCTTTCTCTAAAACTGTTCTTAGTAGTTCATGACTATATGCTTCTTTCTCTTCAGATATTAATCTGTTGAAGTTTACTTTAGCATTGCTTTTAAATAGATTCTCCATCAACATTATGGTCATCTCTTTATCGTCTTCCCATCCTGTAAGCTCCTCACTAAAATATTCCATGAAGGATTCATTTTCCAACATGATTTTCTCCCATACAAATCGAAAAATTTCTTTCTCTTTTGCAATAGTTCTGTCTTCTGATTCGATATAAGATTGATACGCATCGGTATCTATTAATTGTAGAAACAATTTTTTAACCCATTCATTATTGACTGCATGGGCTACTGTTGGCTCTTGAACATAATTGTTGTAAGAAGCGTTGGCAGTAAGTTGCTTTAGAAAAGTATTACCTGCCAATTTGGTATTTACATTTAAATCCTCTTGTGTTGGTAAATATTTTGAGGCTTTTTGTGCTGCATGAAGTACTACATATTCGGCTATGTGCTGAAAATAGGATAAAGAGATGACCAGCAAATCCATTCCACGCTTCAATTTATCATTCAATATACTTACTCCCTGTTGGTACCCTTCAGGAGTTGCATTTCCCATGCTTTCTAAGGTGTAAAGTGTTTGCATTACTTTCACTCTTATATTCCTACGACTTATCATTGCACTTAAATATTTTCCTTAATTGGAGGCGCAAAGGTATGCTTTTATTAGTTCGATTGAGACTTTTATCTCCTCAAAAATTAATTGCTTCTCTACAAAAATTGTAGATTGATGTAATCTTTTTGACATACTGTTTATCTCACACTACTCAGCTAGTTTACTGGTTTGTGGTGGAGTGACATTTAACTTCTTACTTATGTTGGGTAATGTAATCCGTAAAATTTCCAAGGTTCTTTCACCCGGGTCTATAAAGTACCAACTTTCACCATCATTCTGAGAAATACATATAAGCGAAGAGGTAAATAAAATTTTACCATTGGGGGTTTTAAAAATTACTTCTTGTGGTAAAGTAGCTTGGAGTTCTTTTTTTTCTTTAAGAATGACTGATGGCTCACCATATTTTATAGATTCGATGTTCACACCTTGTAGAAGCAACTCTTCCATTTGTTTTTGTAAGGTTTGTTTTAGTTGCTGTCTCCCTCCCATATCTTTCATTACCTTAGGATAAGTATAGTTGACATAATGTTCGAAGTCATTCTTCAATAAATATTCTCCCATTTGCTTTGCATCCTCTCGAATAGAATTTTGAGACCATCCTAAACTATGAAAAAACATGATTATTAAAATGAAAATAGCTCTCATAGTAGTGTTTTAATAGTTTTGAAATAAATGCTAGCTGGTAGTGTTGAAACTTCAAAATTAGCTTAATGGCATTTAAAATATTCAAAAGGTTCTTGGCAACTACAGCATCTATATAATGCTTTACAAGAAGTAGCTCCAAACTGACTCGTCATTTCTGTATTGGGAGAACCGCATTTAGGACATGAAGTTATTTCTTCTTCAAATAAGGCTAAAGTATCTGTTGATTTTCTATGTGGTGGTGCAATTCCATAGGCTCTTAGTTTCTCCTTGCCTTCATCAGACATCCAATCCGTAGTCCAGGCAGGGCTTAGTTGGTGTTGAATTGATACTTTTAAAACACCGATTGCAAGTAAAGCAAAACGAATCTGCATGGCAATAATGTCCATAGCAGGACATCCGCTATAGGTAGGTGTGATAATTATTGTTACCTCATCTTGTTCGTTGATGATGACTTCTCGAACAATACCTAAATCTAAGATGGAAAGCACCGGTACTTCGGGGTCAGCCACTGTAGCTAAGCACTTGTATATTTCACTTTGTTGTAACAAGGTGTACGATTTACAAAACGATAAAAACCCTAAATCAATTTAGATAAAGTATATAATCTGCAAACTAACGATGGAATATGCAGCACTAATAAACTACCATTCCATATTGGGATAAGCACGCTGCATAAACTGCAATTCAGTAAGTAAGTAACCCAACTGTTCGGTATGTTTACCTTGTTTGCCGCCTGTTTGCATCCAGTTATTAGTAGGCAGCATGATGGTAGCTTCTTCTACAACCTTTGAAATGTGTTGCTGCCATTGGTTTTTAATTAATGTCAAATCAACACCAATTCCTTCTTGTAGCATTTCTTTATCTGCATTGCTTGCTTCAAACATTTCTCCGGAGAACATCCAACGATCATTAAACGCCTGTTGTAACCGACGATGACTTTCTTCTGTACCATCTCCTAAACGTATCATCCATTCACTACTCCATCTTATATGATAGGTTACTTCTTTTAATGACTTTTCCGCAATAGCTGCTATCTGTTCCTCTTTAGAATTTTTCAAACTATTAAAAAGATAGAGATTGAATACATCAAATAAAAAGGACCGAACTATTGTGTAAGCCCAGTCTTCATTAGGTTGTTCTACCAATAATAGGTTTTTAAAATCCCAACTATCGCGAAGAAAAGCTAAGTCATCTTCTTCTATCGTTTCTCCTTTACTTATTTTATCATTGAGTGCTACAGATGCAAATAAATTTAGTTTAGCATCCATAGGTAAAGCATTCATTTGAGCTGCGGCATATTGATATAGACTTCTTGCTTGTCCTAAATGGTCTAATGAAATATTTGAAAGGGCTATATCCTGCTCTAGTACCGGACCATGACCGCACCATTCACTCAATCGGTGTCCATTAATTAAAGCATTATCCGCTAATTGCAGTGTATAAAAAAGTTGTTGGATTGACATAATTTATTTTATGAGGTAATGATCAATAATGGCAATAAGCGTAACTAAACTTCAAAGGTAGTAAGCTGTGAAAAGTAGTAACTAATGCTTGATTACATATATTTCACTTCATCCGGAAGGTTGTAAAACGTAGGATGTCTAAATATTTTATCATTTGCTGGCTCGAAGAACGCATCCGCTTCAGCTGATTCTGTAGCATGAATATGTTTACTTTCTACTACCCAAATACTCACTCCTTCCATTCTTCGTGTATAAACATCTCTGGCATTTTCCAAAGCCATTGCCGCATCAGCTGCATGAATGCTTCCGGCATGTTTATGGTCTAAGCCGGCTTTACTTCTGATAAACACTTCCCACATCGGCCATTCTTTTGAATGATCATGAGCTGTGCTTTTATCTTGTCCACCTTTTTCTTCAGGAATATCTCCGTAATAATATTTTTTAATTAAGTTCATAACTTAAGATTGTTTGCGTTGCTGTTTTTTATTGCTATAAGCTAATGCTGCTTCACGTACCCAAGCTCCTTCACTCC
>CALMXV010000493.1 GCA_937871155.1 uncultured Taibaiella sp.
AACTATTTATCAACAGTCAATATCATTTTGTAGTTATCTTTTTCAAATTGTCTTAAAATTTCAATTACCTAAGCATAAAACCTAAGGTTTTGCTTAACCATTCTCCTCATTGTTCTTTGGTGGAGGTGGCGTATTAGGTCTTGGTGGTCTATTGGGTCGCTGTTGTTGTGGGGTTCTTTGTTTCTGCGAATTTTGTGAAGGCCGCTGCTGTTGTGGGGCGGCAGCATTACCTTTATTTCCTTCTTTATTATCGTTAGAAGGAGGTCGCTGTTTCGTATTTCTATTGTCGTTTTTTTGAGAAACCGGTTGATTAGGTGTTACTGACTTTTGTGGCGTTGCTCCTTTCTCCGGTTGTGGCTTTTTCTTTTTCTTGTTGTTGGTTTTTTGTAATCCTTTTAAAGAAATTTGTCCTACATCATTTACAAAACCCATTTCAGTTTTGACGGTTGTTTTATGGGTCGGCTGTTCTATCTCTTCAGGTTGCAACTCATCAGGCTTCTTACCTTCTTTGTTTAGTTTCAATATCTCTTTCACTTTGTTGATAGAAAGTGGATATTGCTTATTGCTATCTCTAAAGCTATACCACATCAGGTTTTTAAAGATATCTTTCTTTTGAAGATAAGCCACACCTTTAGCTGTTTCTAGGCTATCTGCATGTTCCGGAAATGCTTTTAACGCATCCATATAAGTATCCAATTCAAAGTTGAGACAGCATTTAAGTCTTCCACATTGACCAGACAATTTCGATTGGTTGATGGATAAATTTTGATATCGAGCTGCCGTGGTGTTCACCGATTTAAAATCCGTAAGCCAGGTACTACAACATAATTCGCGACCACAAGAACCAATACCGCCAATCTTTCCGCTTTCTTGTCTAGCACCTATCTGTTTCATCTCCACCTTTACTTTAAATTCATTAGCATAGGTTTTGATTAATTCTCTAAAATCAACTCTTGCATCGGCTGTATAAAAGAAGGTCGCTTTTTTACCATCTGCTTGTATTTCTACTTCACAGATTTTCATTTCTAATTTCATCTGGCGAGCAATAGCACGACTACGCACCATCACAGCTTGTTCTCGCTCTTTATTGGAATAGTATTGGGTAAGGTCTTCTTCGGTAGCCACTCGAATGATGCGCTTGATGTTGATATCATCTTTCACACCGTACTTTTTCATTTGGAGTTTTACTAGTTCGCCGGTAAGGTTCACCATGCCAACATCAAACCCGCCTACCCCTTCTACGGATATCATTTGACCTTTTTCAAAAAATAAATGGGTGTTGTTTCTATAGAAATCCTTCCGACTTCCTTTACTAAACGATACTTCGATGATAGGATATGGCTTAGCGCCATCTGCTAAAGGCAAATCTCCTAACCAATCGAAAACATTAAAACGATTACAACCGCCGCTACTGCACCCACCATTGCTTTTACAGCCCCCAGGTTTTCCATTTGCGCCAGTTCCACAGCTTCCGCATCCCATAGATATATTTATATTGACAACCTCTTGAAGAAGTTGATATTGTTAAAAAAATGTAGGCAAACTTAATCAAAAAAATAATAGCTCCGTTCATCCCTTGCTGTCATTCATTTCATGCACAAAACAAAAAAAGAAAATCGACCAATCACCTTCACAACAATTTCACGACTATAATTGATAAAATATAGAGTGAAGTACTACATTCGCACTCTAATATTTCAATATGGTAAACACCGAAATGATCAAAGTACCTTATGGCACTACGGTGCATGGCGAAGAAGAAATAGCTGCCGTTGTCAATGTATTGCGTACGACTACCCAAATGGGCAAGCATGTGCGCGAAATGGAAGAGCGTGTAGCCGGGCTTTACAATAAGCAATATGGTATTGGTGTCAATAGTGGTTCTTCAGCACTTTACTTAGCGGCAGACTTATTAAACTATGAAGCTGGTACGGAAGTTATTACACCGGCACTTACCTTCTCTACTACAGTTGCTCCTCAGATAAAGAAAGGTTGGGTGCCTGCATTTATAGATGTAGAAGAAGGCACTTATAATATAGATGCTAATAAAGTAGAAGAGATGATTACGCCCAAAACCAAGGCTATGATCATACCGAACTTAATTGGAAACTTACCTAATTGGAAACAACTACGTGAAATCGCCGACAAGCACAATTTATTTGTGTTAGAAGACTCTGCTGATACGCTTGGGGCTGAAATTGATGGCGCTTCATCCGGGAGATATACAGACATGAGTACAACTAGTTTTTATGGCTCTCATATCATCAATTGTGCAGGCAATGGCGGGATGCTTTGTGTCAACTCAGAAGAATATTACAACAGAGGTCGTTTGCTAAGAAGCTGGGGAAGAAGCTCCTCATTATTTGTAGAGTCCGAAAAAATCGAAAACCGTTTCAATGTAGAGATAGACGGCATTCCTTATGATGCAAAATTTGTATTCGAAGAGCCGGGATATAATATTGAACCTTCAGAAATGGGGGCAGCTTTTGGCATCGTACAATTGAATAAACTTGGTCAAAATATAGACCTTCGTACTGCTCATTATGCTAAGATTCGTGAATTCTTTAAGCAATATGAAGAGTTTTTCATCTTACCGAATCAACTACCCAACTCACGTACAGGCTGGTTAGCTTTTGCGGTTACCATCAAAGACAAGGCACCTTTTATACGAAAAGACCTTCAAATCTTCTTAGAAAAAAGAAACATTCAAACACGTACTGTATTCACCGGCAACATTCTTCGTCAGCCCGGCTTTAAGCACCAACCTCATAAAGCAGCTACAAGCGGGTACCCTGAAGCAGATCGTGTGATGCGCGGTGGTATGTTGATGGCTTGTCATCATGGATTAAATGATGCACAAATAACCCATATGATGGAAAGCGTTTCAGAATTTATGAAAGAAATCTAAGCATGGAACTAGTAGTTTATATTTATTGTTGCTATCTTAACTATAATAAGGCTCAAAAGGCTCAAGAAAACGGCTTCAAATGGGGGTTGCTTACATTACTCGCTATATTTTTAGCTGTAGGTATCGGTTCTTTTTTATTATTAGCTTCTTTTGTTTCTAATGATGCTTCTTTCAGAGAAATGGCTAGCAATCCTCAACAAGACCCTACAGTATTGATGACCTTCTTACAGAAAAAAATCACTTTACTTCATCAATTATTCATCTTGTTTTGTGGTTTCGGAGGTTATCTTTTGCTACGTTACCTACTCACCAAGAAAATAGAAAAGAAGGAGATTCAGGTTGACGAGCATTTAAAAAACTAAAACTAAACTATAAATAATTTAAAGAGTAGCTCACCGGCTGCTCTTTGCTTTTTTAATTCTGTTTATTTTTTAAAGGAGCTAGTCGTCCACCTTAAAATGAGGATTGAAAATTAACCCAATCACATTTCCATAAGGATCAAAAACCGAAGCCGTAACAATCCCTTCACCTACATCGGTAGGCGACTCATGAACGGTAGCACCCAAAGCTAATAATCTAGCAAA
>CALMXV010000494.1 GCA_937871155.1 uncultured Taibaiella sp.
TCGTTTTAAGGTTCTTATTAGTTTAATAGGAACAACAACCAGCGAATTGTAACTAGCTATTTATGGTCTGGAGTTTTTATTTTTTTGATTTGCTGACTGAGTGAGGGCATAGTTTAACCGATTCTCTATCGATACAATATATATTGTTGTATATCTGCAGCCGTTATGGTTTTGTCAGATAAAATGATGAGTCGCTCTACTACATTGCGAAGCTCTCGCACATTCCCTGTCCAGTTATGGCTTTGTAAAGCTTTGATGGCTTCTTTTTCCATTGTTTTAGCCGGCTGTTTATATTCTTCACTAATGCTGTTTAGGAAAAGGTCTATCAAACCGGGTATGTCATCTCTACGGTCGTTGAGAGAAGGAACATGAATTAGGATAACCCCTAAACGATGGTATAAATCCATCCGGAATGTTTTAGCCGCTACTTCTTCCATCAGGTTTTTATTGGTAGCCGCAATAACGCGAACATCCACTTTAATTTCTTTCTCACCTCCTACACGAGTGATTTTTCCTTCTTGCAAAGCACGCAAGACCTTTGCTTGTGCATCGAGGCTCATATCACCAATTTCGTCCATAAACAAGGTGCCTCCATTGGCTTGTTCAAATTTGCCAATACGTTGTTTAATAGCAGAAGTAAAAGAGCCTTTTTCATGTCCGAAAAGCTCACTTTCTATTAGCTCACTAGGAATGGCAGCACAGTTGATTTCTATAAGAGGGGAGGCTGCACGATTGCTTTGCTCATGTATTTTACGAGCTACTAATTCTTTGCCGGCGCCATTTTCTCCAGTGATTAATACACGCGCCTCTGTAGGGGCTACTTTATCTATCGTTTCCTTAATCTTGAGCATTGCCGCAGAGTTGCCATACATCTCTGTAGCTTTAGTAATTCGCTTACGTAGTTGTTTGGTTTCGGTCACCAACGATGTTTTATCCATAGCATTCCGAATCGTAATCAGGAGTCTATTCAAATCCGGTGGTTTAGAAATATAATCGAAGGCACCTTTTTTCACGGCATCTACCGCCGTTTCGATATCGCCATGTCCGCTAATGACTATAAACGGAGTGTCAGGATGGCTAATTATAGTTTTTTGTAGCACTTCAATGCCATCAATCTTCGGCATCTTGATATCACAAATGATACAATCATAGTGGTTGTCTGCAATCTTTTTTAATGCTTCACTACCATCAGCGGCTTCATCTACTTTAAACCCTTCAAGTGCTAAGATGTCTTTAAGCGAATTGCGTATCGCTCTTTCATCATCTACAATAAGTATTGTTTGTGACATGGGAGCAAAATAATAAGGTTTTGTTTAAATTCTTTGGATGCCTAAATAGTAAAAAGATTTTTAGGTTGTTTTTAAGAGAAAGAAAAAGATAATTCAACTTATGGAAAAGGAACTTTGCTTGCTATAAAACGTGTGTGCTATGTTTTTAAACTAATTGTCTAATGTTAGGAATCTGATAAAGAAGCATAGTAGTAATTTTTAAATGAATCAAGGATTGTACATTTGGTATCATTTTTGAAAAGTTCAAGGAAAAAAATAACCATGAAGAAACTTACTTTTTTATTAGGCATTACACTTTCTCTTTCTGTAACTACACCAGCTCAAACCATACGCGAAGTAGTAGGAGGTGTGATAGGTGGCAATAAAACTACCACTACCAATAATAATGGTAGAAGCAATGGTAACGGTATTTCTATCGGTAGCTTAAGTAATGCGGATGTAGTAAGTGCCTTACGCCAAGCTTTGGAAATAGGTTCTAAAAATGCAGGCTCTCGACTTTCGATTAAGGATGGCTTTTTCGGAAATAACTTAGTGAAAATATTACTACCTCCAGAAGTGCGTAAAGTAGAAGGTACGATGCGTCAATTTGGATTAGGTTCTTTAGCTGATGAGTTGATTCTTCAAATGAATCGTGCTGCTGAAGATGCTGCCAAGCAAGCGGCTCCTATATTTGTCAATGCGATTACAACGATGAGCATTCAAGATGGGATTAGTATTTTACGTGGAGGAAATGGAGCAGCTACTAATTATTTAAAATCAAAAACAACCTCCTCTTTAACCACTGCTTTTCGTCCTGTAATTCAATCTTCGTTGAATAAGTTTAATGTTCAAGATTACTGGAATCAGCTTTTCACTGCCTATAATAGATTGCCAATTGTAAGAAAAAAAATCAATCCTGACTTAACTGCTTATGTTACCGAACGTGCACTTAATGGTTTGTTTGTTACCGTAGCGGATGAAGAAAATAAAATTCGTGCAAACCCAACAGCGCGCGTAAACGACCTATTACAGAAAGTTTTTGGAGCTAAATAACTATATTGCGAGTGCTATTGTTTAGTTGTTAACTATTTGAACCTACTTTTTTCTTGGAATCATGACGCCAGATAATGCTACTACCTCTACTCAGGAATCAACCAGTAATCCATTAATTCTTTGGTGGCAAGCTGCTGCCTTTGAAGGGAAAGAATTTTGTACTCTTAATGAAACCGGAGAGCTACTACTAAAAGCCACTCCTCATCAACCGGAACGTGTTATAGCCACTATAACTGCTGAAACTGCAGAGCCAGCTATAAAAGCCTTAGTAGAAAAATACCCTGAAGTAAAAGCTAAAGTGCAAGAGCTAGAAGAAGAATGGTCAAAAGCAGCAGATAAAATAAAGCTGCTAAGTAAAGTAGGACGTACCAAAGACTATTTGCTCAATACAAATGCTATTGGAGATTTCGATAGCTTATCCGATGCTATAAACAAGAAAGAAAAAGAATTACAAGCTTTGCTGGATGAGCATTATGATGCTAGGTTGAAATTAGTGCAACAAGTAGAAGAACAGGCAAAAACTTCTGAAGATTGGAAGGAAACCACTCAAGTTTTCAAAGATTATACCGAGCAATGGAAACATGTAGGCTTTGTAGATAAAGGTCGTAATGATGAACTATGGAATCGTTTAGAGAAAGCCAAAAATCTATTCTTCGATCGTAAAAGACAACATCACGAAGATCAAGAAAAAGAAATGTTGCAAAACCTAGACTTGAAACTAGAGATAATAGAAAAAGCAGAGCAAATCAAAGATTCAGAAGATTGGAAAGAAGCAACAGATGTATTTAAACAGTTAATGGATTCGTGGAAGGAAGTAGGCTACACCATGCGTGATAAAAATGAAGCGTTATGGGAGCGATTGATAACTGCCAAAAATCATTTCTTTGAACGTAAGAAGCAACATTTTGATGTCATTCATATAGAACAACAAACTAACCTAGAACAGAAATTAGCCTTATTAGAAAAAGCGGAAAGTATAAAAGATAGTCAGCAATGGGTAAAAACTACTCAACAATATGCCGATATCATGGAAGCATGGAAGCAAATCGGTAAAGTGCCCATTGAACATGCAGATGATATTTGGAATCGATTCAAAGCCGCGAAAGACCATTTCTTTAACGCCAAACGCCAATTCCACGAAAAACAAAAAGTAACCTTTGCGGATAACTATGCTCAAAAACTAGCTTTAGTAAATAGAGCCATGCAAATAAAAAATTCGCTTCAGTGGAGAACTGTAACTGATGAGATGAATGAATTGATGGATGAATGGAAAAAAATTGGACCGGTAGCAAGAGAACACTCTAATAAACTATGGGATGATTTTATCGGAGCAAGAAAATATTTCTTTGAACGAAAGGATGCAGATAGAGATAAAAGAAAACAGTTTATAGAACAGCAAGAAAAGAAAAAAGTAGAACATAAGAAAGCGTTTTTGCATAAGCTAGATGAAGAACTACAAGAGGAAATTGAAAAATTAGCAGACTTTAAAGTAGCTATTGAAAACATCACACCGGGCAATAAAGAAGCAGAACTTCGCGCACATTTGACCAGCTTAATAGCACAAACCGAACAACGAATTACTCAGAAAAGAAAAAAACTTGAGGAGTCAAACGCATCAGCAGCAAAGGATGAAACCCCATCTACAGCAGCAGATGAGCCTCTGCAATCTTAATTCATGTCATTGCTAAAGCATACCATATTTCGTCAAGCACCGTTACTATTCATTTTAGTAGCGGTGTTTCATATAGCCATTACGCTATTTAGTATTTATCTCCATCATGATTTAGCCTTTACATTTATAGATTGGCAAACACCTTTATTGACCCTTGCCTATTGTATCCTTTGGGTTTTTGTATGTACCATGAAAAAGTGGGCAGCCTATAGTTATGTATTACTCACTGTTTGTAGTGGCGTGCTGCAATTTGTCTTGGTACCTAAACTGGAACTGACTTCTTATGATGCATCGCTGTTTCCTGTGGATATGGTTTTTAGTGTTATCATACTTGCTTACTTTAAAAAGTTTTCGTGAAAAGAGTGTTCATAGATATGATGTGGCGCGAAGTAGCTGTTCGCTATCCTCCTAAACGAATCATTTCATTAGTGCCTTCTCAAACAGAGTTGTTATATGATTTAGGGTTAAGTGAAGAAGTGATAGGCATCACTAAATTCTGTGTGCATCCCCATGAATGGTTTCGAAATAAACAACGAGTAGGAGGAACCAAAAATCTAAACTTAGAAGCAATAAAGGCGTTGAGTCCTGACCTGATTATAGCCAATAAGGAAGAAAATACACAAGATCAAATTGAAGCATTAGCTAAAGAATTTCCTGTTTGGATAAGTGATATAGATACCTTCGACGAAGCCCTTACTATGATAACTGCTATTGGTGCATTAGTAAATAAAGAAAGCGAATCCATAACGATGCGCAATAACATTGAACGGTCTTTTGAGCGTCTTATAATCCCCTCGCAGCCAACACCACTTCGAGTGGCTTATTTCATTTGGTATCAACCTTGGATGGGAGTAGGAAGCAATACTTTTGTACATAGTATGCTAGAAAAGCTAAGCTGGATAAATGTTTTAGCTGATGATTGCCGTTATCCGGAAATAGATATCTCCAAACTCAAAGCGGTTCGCCCCGATTGGCTGTTGCTTTCTTCAGAACCGTTTCCTTTTAATGAACAACATGCGGTAGAACTTCAACAATTACTACCTCAAGCTAAGATAGCTTTCGTAGATGGGGAGATGTTTAGTTGGTATGGTAGTCGTTTACAAAAAGCATTAGCTTATTTTCAGCAGTTGTTGCAAGATTTAAAATAAATATTGGTGCATACCATAGCTTTTTTATTGTCAAAAACTAAAGTATGTCGGTCGTTTGATTGTTTATAGTTGAATGAAATTTGTTTCGTTCCATTCGCCTTGTTTCGTCGTCTTCTTCCTCCTTACTTTTTAATTGCAACAAACGTCTATAATAATGGATTAAACTCTCTAAATTTACCTAAACTGTTTTAACCGTCTATGCGGCATTTGTATTTTACTTTTTTGTGTATCTGTTTCATCACCTTTACTAGTTCGCTAAAGGCACAGTATAAAACTTTGGAGTTTATAGAAAATAAAGGTCAATGGGAGGGCTCGCATCAATATCTAGCTACTACTGAAACCGAGAATATCTATTTTGAAAAAAATGCTTTTACCTATACCCTCTCTGACCCAAAGAACTTAGAGTCTCTCAAGAAAATAAAAGAGGGCGGCTTGCCTTACGGTACTATTTTCAAATACCATACTTATAAAATCACTTTTTTAGGTGCTAATGCCAATTGTGAAATGTTGCCTTCCAAAATTGCACCCCATTACTATAACTACTTCCTTGGCAAAGACCCGTCCAGATGGAAGTCTTCAATTCATCCGGCACGTGCCTTAGATTATAAAAATCTTTACCAAGGGATAGATATGCACTTGGCTACCGAAAACCAAACCTTAAAATATGAATTTATCGTTGCGGCTGGTGCGGACCCGTCTCAAATCAAACTACAATTTACCGGACAAGATAAACTGAGTATTAAAAATGGAAATTTATTAATCACTACTTCAGTAGGTGTGGTAAAAGAATTGAAACCTTATACCTATCAATTAGTAGCGGGAGTGAAACAAGAGCTACCTTGTTATTATCAAATCCATGAAGGCAACATAGTTTCGTTTACGTTTCCTAAAGGCTATGATGCTAGTAAGTGGATGGTGATAGACCCTACTGTAATTTTTTCCACCTTTACCGGTGCCTCCGCTGATAACTGGGGCTTTACCGCTACTTATGACCAACTTGGTAATTTTTATGCCGGAGGAATAGTGCATTACATCATCCCGTCGAATACATTTCCTACTTCAGTTGGTGCTTTTCAAACCGTGTATAATGGAGGCAGTACCACAACGGGTAGCCAATATGCATGTGATATGGTTTTGTTTAAATACAATGCCCAAGGCTCAGCTTACCTCTATGCTACGTTCTTGGGGGGTACGGATAATGATCAACCCCATAGTCTTGTCGTTGATGCTGCTAATAACCTCATTATTGTTGGAAAAACCTATTCTTCCAATTTTCCTACGACTACCGGAGCCTATGATGTAACCCATAATGGAGGAGCCGATATAGTTGTAACCAAATTGAATGCTACGGGTACTGCTTTATTAGGCTCTACTTATATTGGAGGTAGTGGCGATGATGGCGTCAATGAAAATGCTATTGAACAAATTCAAGGAGTACTAAAACACAATTTTGGAGATGATGCACGTAGTGAAGTCATCGTGGATAATGCAGGAAATATTTACTTTGCTTCTTGCACGTTCTCTTCCAATTTTCCTACTACTACCAATGCCTATCAAGGTACAGCACAAGGCGGGCAAGATGGAATCATTGTAAAGTTGAATAACAACTTAACCTCCGTTATTTGGAGTACTTACCTTGGTGGAAGCATCAATGATGCAGCTTATGTGTTAGCCTTAAATAAACAACAGTCCTACCTATATGTGGCGGGAGGCACAAGAAGCACCAACTTTCCTTCAACGCCCGGCAGCTATCAAACCAGCTATATGGGAGGCACAGTAGATGGCTTTATTGGTAGGTTTCTAAATAGCGGTACTTATGGTTTAGATAAGATGACCTTTATTGGTACTAACAACTATGACCAATGTTATGGCATTCAGGTGGACAATGAAAACAGTGTCTATGCAATGGGACAAACCTTAGGTGGCACCTTCCCGGTAACAAGCGGTGTGTATAGCAATCCTGGCTCAAGTCAGTTTGTGATGAAACTAGATAGCATGTTGGTGGCTCCAATTTATTCTACAGTTTTTGGGTCTGGAAGCTCTACCGTTACCAATATTTCTCCCGTAGCCTTTCTGGTAGATACGTGTCAGAATGTATATATCTCCGGATGGGGGGGGAATCTGGGTTTTTCTTTTGCAGGAGTTGGTACCACAACTGGGATGTATGTAAGCTCTAATGCGGCACAACCTACCACTGACGGAAACGATTTTTACTTTTTTGTTTTAGCTAAAAATGCTATAAATCCTTTGTATGCTACTTACTGGGGTGGCAATGGCCCACAAGAGCATGTAGATGGTGGCACCAGTCGATTTGATAAAAATGGAGTAGTATATCAAGCGATTTGTGGCGGCTGTGGAGGGACTTCTAATTTCCCAACCACAGTAGGTTCGGTAAGTACAATAAATGGTAGTGCGAATTGCAATTTAGCAGCCGTGAAAATCGCTTTTGAACTAGGGATAGTAGATGCAGTTGCAGCCGCGAATCCGGATACTGTAGGTTGTGCCCCTTTTCTAGTCAACTTCAACAATGGCTCTACCAATGCCACTAGTTATAGCTGGACATTTGGCGATGGCGGTTCAAGTACATTGCCCAATCCTACACATACCTATCTTAATCCCGGTACTTATACCGTAAGAATGATTGCAACAAACCCCAATGCTTGTAAAGTATCAGATACGGTTTTCTTGCAAGTCGTGGTGTTGAATAATTCTATTCTTCCTAATGTACTGACCACAAAAGTAGATTCATGTGGACCTTATACAGCTACATTTGCAAACAATACACAGGCACCTCCACAAGGCACTACCACTTATTCTTGGGACTTTGGTGATGGCACGACGTCTAATCTCAAAAACCCACCTATGCACGCCTTTCCAGACACAGGATGTTATACTGTGCGATTAATTGTTACCAATCCGCAAGCCTGTAAATCACCGGATACCTTAATTCAGAAAGTCTGTTTTAATGTCATTACGTTGAAGGCAGCCTTCCTTATTCCAGATACTCTTTGTATTAATATGGTAGGGCAATTTGGTAGTACTTCTACTAACGCTACATCCGTACAATGGAG
>CALMXV010000495.1 GCA_937871155.1 uncultured Taibaiella sp.
AAAGTGAGCCAATCTTCATTAGGCTTTTGTTTGGAAGAAGTAATGATTTCAATTTGATCACCACTCTTCAATGTATAGCTAATAGGCACTAGTTTATAATTAACCTTAGCCCCTATACACTTAGCCCCTAACTCTGAGTGAATGTCGAAAGCAAAGTCTAGTGCAGTAGCATCTTTGGGTAATACCCGCATCTCTCCTTTAGGTGTATAAACATAAATTTCTTCAGTAAATAAATCGAGTTTGAAATCTTGTAGAAACTCTAAAGTATCTGTATCCGGATTGGACAGCATATCTCTCAAATGTTGTAGCCATGCATCCAACTTACTTTCTTGAGAGGAAGGTTTCCCTTCTTTATATTTCCAATGGGCAGCTAGTCCTTTCTCCGCAATTTCGTTCATACGCGAAGAACGAATTTGTACTTCTACCCACTTGCCTCCAGGTCCCATCACTGTAGTATGTAGTGCTTCGTAGCCATTCCCTTTGGGCAAGCTTATCCAGTCTCTTAGGCGCTCTGAGCTTGGGCGATATGAGTTGGTCACGATAGAATAAACTTTCCAACACTCTTCTTTTTCTTTATCAATAGATGTATTTAAAATGATACGAATAGCAAATAAATCATACACCTCTTCAAAGGCTACATGCTTCGTCCGCATCTTTTCCCAAATACTATGGATGGCTTTAGGACGACCGAAAATTTCAAACTTAAAACCGGCTTGTTGTAGCTCTTCTTTTATGGGCTTGATAAATTCGTTGATATACTTTGTGCGTTCTTTTTTCGTTTGTTTTAGCCCTTTGGTAATGTCATTATAGATTTCGGGTTGTTTATATTTTAAGGCTAAATCTTCTAACTCCGATTTGATTTCATACAGCCCTAAACGATGTGCAAGTGGAGAATAAATATAAGTAGTTTCTGAAGCTATTTTAAGTTGCTTATCTCTACTCATACTATCAAGTGTGCGCATATTGTGTAATCGATCCGCCAGCTTTATCAAAATCACACGCGGGTCTTCTGCCAACGTTAGCAATATTTTTCTGAAGTTTTCTGCCTGAACCGTAGTACTTGCTTTGGTATCTACTACAGTCGATATCTTCGTCAATCCATCTATGATTTTGGAATAGCTGGATCCAAATTCTCGTTCAATATCTTCAAGTGTAATCTCAGTATCTTCTACAGTATCGTGTAGTAAAGCACATATAGCCGAGGTTACGCCCAATCCTATTTCTTCGACTACTATTCTGGCTACGGCTATTGGATGTAAGATATAAGGCTCACCTGATTTTCTACGCATGTCTTTATGTGAGTCTGCGGCAATTTCAAAAGCGGTTCTAATAAGTTTTTTATCCCCTTTTTTGATGAATGATTTTAATGCTTTTAATAAGCCACGATACTCTCTTAGAATGAGTTTCTTTTCCTCTTCTTCATTTAAATCATATTTTTTTTGATGCTCTTCCATAATTTTCTGTGATTCTAAACTATGAAATTAATTGTAGAAATCATGATTTGGTTACTAGCTTTCACTATTTACATTAATCAGCTAAAATGCTTATAGAAGGGATGCAAAGTATTATCTAGAATAATAGCCTGATGAAATATGTTGCTTATAATGCGGCAATTTGACTTTCAACACGATCTTAAATTACAGCGATAGGTTGCATTTAAAAATTTAGAACCTAAACTTTTGTAATTGGAATTAGGTATTCTATATTTGCGCTCCTCTTGGGGAATTAGCTCATTTGGTAGAGCGCTTGCATGGCATGCAAGAGGTGACCGGTTCGATTCCGGTATTCTCCACTACAATTAGGGGCTGTCCATTCATTTTTGGACAGCCCCTTTTCTTTTAATCTATTGTTTCAACTACTAACTTTTTTTAGTAGCAGTTGGCTTTTTAGCATCTTTATTTTCCTTGTATCTTTTATCAGGTGTACCGTCTTTTTTAGTATGTACGGTTTCTTTTTTTGTAGCTGTTTTATTCTCTTTATAGCGCTTATCAGGAGTGCCATCAGCTTTTAAGTGTTGTTCTGTTTTAGCAGGCTTGGTGGGTGCTGTTTTAGTTTGTTGAGCAAATGCCATAGAAGCTACCAACAACAATGGCATAAGAAAGATTATTAGCTTTTTCATTTTAAAAAAATTTTGTTTCTATAAAATTACGCTGCTGTAAAAGCATTGCATATAAACGATTTATTCTTTAACATGAAATTATTTTTTGCATTAAACCTTAACATCATCCTTAGATAACCAGAACATTTTTTACCACAGCATTAAGGTACTTTACAGTATTGATAACAAACAATCAACCAGGTTTACAGCCGAAGCTTTAATAATAATCTTGCAGTATTACTTTTTCAAACACTTCAAAAGACTATTCCAAAGTACATCAGTGGTTTTATCCCAATTAAATTTTTGAGCTTGTATTTTGCAGGCTTCCACTAATTGCTTTCGCAACGATTCATCTTTATATATTTTTTCCATGCTACCGGCTATATCTTGTACATTATTGGGATCAACTAAAAGGCAAGCATCTCCACCTACTTCCGGCATTGATGATGTATTGCTCACAATAGCAGGAACATGGCACTGTTGTGCTTCCAATATGGGAATTCCAAAGCCTTCAAACAATGATGCATAAACTAAAGCATAGGCTCCTCCAATAACTTTTGCTAATTTATGTACATCCATATAACCTACCCATTTCACTTCATCTTTATAGGGCATATGGTCACGTAAGGCTTCTACTTCTTCATATTTCCATGCGAGCCTACCTACTATCACCAATTTCATATTAGTGCGTTGTCGTTTCTTAAATACAATAAAGGCTTTTAAGAGGTTCACTATATTTTTACGCGGATGTAGGGCTCCTGCAAAAACAAAGTATTCACAACCTTCTGCATATTCCTTTTTCACTGCTTCTTTTTCTTCCCAAGAAAGTGGACGATAGATATCATGTGCCCCATTATAAGAAACCTCAATTTTATCTGCTACTATTCCGTATTTCTCTACTATATCTTGTTTTGAAAATTCAGAAACAGTAACAATTTGAGTGGCTTTCTTAGCAAAAAGCGGAGAGAATTTCCTTAAATATCTTCGGATGGTCAAGGTAAGATGAAGTGGATAATGCTCAAATGCCAAATCATGCATCACCAAGCAGGTAGGCACTTTGGTGGCTAGGGAGAGTAGCCCGTCTTGAGATAGGAATACATCTGCTTTATACTTCTTCAGCATATAAGGAATACGCAATTCATACCAAATGTAAAACAACACAGGGTGCCTTGCGGGAGGCCCAAACATCACTGGAGTAACATTTTTGCCAAAGACAAACGAAGCATCATAAGGTCGATCAAAAAAAAATATAAACTCGTGTTCTGGGTGCCGTTCTACTAGTCTTTTTAATGTTTCGTGTGTGTACCAACCGATTCCTTCTAGTTTCCCTTTAAGCAGCAGTCTTGTATTTACAGCTATTCGCATAGTATTATTAAACCGTAAAAGTATAATTTTACCTTCGTTTCCATTTCCCGTATTTCAAATCATTGTCTATGCGCGGTTTCTTTGCCCGAAATATTCTTTTTGTTGTTGTACTCAATCTATTGATTAAACCTATTTGGATTTTCTTGATTGACAATACCGTTCAAAATAGAGTAGGACATGATTATGGTTCTTATCAAGCTTTGTTCAACCTGGGTATTATCTTTCAGATTTTATTAGATTTTGGTATTGCCAATTATGCCAGCAGGACTATAGCGGCTAATCCTTCACAAATACGCCAACTTTTTCCGGCATTGCTAACCGCTCGCTTATTGCTTGGCATTCTCTATAGCATTCTCTTATTTATTATTGCTTATATCTTAGGCTACGAAGGCGAGGAATTACATTTGTTGGCGGGCATTTCCATTATACATTTATTAAACTCTACGTTGTTATTTTTCAGAAGCAATGTTGCCGGGTTGCATAAATTCAAGACAGATGGTTTCTTGTCTATAATTGATCGCTTATTGATGATTGTAGTTTGTGGATTTTTGCTGATAGTCTATCGTAATAAATTTACAATTGAATGGTTTATCCTAGCACAGATTATCTGCTATGGTATTGCGGTAGTTCTTGCATTTTTCATAGTACAAAGCATCAGCAAAATAAGACTGCGCTTATCTTTCAATATCCGAGATGTATGGTGGCACATGAAAAAAAGCTTGCCTTATGCCGCTTTAATTTTTTTGATGTCTTTGTATACCCGCACGGATATGCTTTTGGTGGAGCGGCTTTCCGGCGCTTTAGGCAGACAAGAGGCAAGTATCTATGCTGCTGGCTATCGGCTACTTGATTTTATCAATATGATTGGTTTGATGGCTGCGGGAATGCTATTACCAATCTTTGGAGGTATGCTGGCACGCAAAGAAAATTTGCAAGAGTTGATTCGATTATGTGTAAATGTTTTGTTGCCTACTTCGTTCTTAGTTGTGGTAATTGCCTATTTTTTCAACCAACAAATTATGGGGTTTTTATACCCTGATTTGCCCCTTTCAAAAGGAAGGGTACTATTAGGATTAGCTTGTGCATTTCCCGCATTGAGCATTACCAATATTTATTCCACCTTACTTACAGCAAATGGCAATTTGATGCTCATGATACGGATAGCCTTAATAGGTGTACTCGTCAATTTGGGACTCAACTTTATTATCATTCCAAACTATCATGCAGTAGGTGCTGCCTTTATAGCCTGCCTCACACAATCGGTAGTAGCTTTGAGTTATTTATTCTTTGCTAAGAAAGAGCTTTCGTTAAAAACCGACATGCGTTGGGTGTTATCGTTTCTGTTTTATATGATACTATTAGGTGCCATAGGCTTTATCATTTCTCATATCGGATTACCATGGCTGCTACAATTCATCATTATTGGCTTTGCCGGATTGTCGATGATTTTTTTAATGCAGTTTTTGGATATCCGCTCGTTTAAGAAATTATTGCATCTAAAAAAATAAAGTCAATTCATTTAATCCTTCCTTCAACAAGAACGTAGGTCATCTCCAAAACAAAAGGGAATACTTTACTAGCATTCCCTTTATGTTCAGAACTGACTTCCCTTATTTTTTAGGGTAGGTCAAGCCCATATTAAAAAGCATAAACGACCATTTATCTGCTTGCTCGTCTATCACCATAGCTGTTGGTTTGCCAGCACCATGTCCTGCTTTAGTTTCTATACGAATGAGTGTAGGATTTTTACAAGACTGAGCTGCTTGTAAGGCTGCAGCGAATTTAAAAGAGTGTGCAGGTACTACTCGATCATCATGGTCGCCAGTAAATACCATAGTAGCCGGATAGCATTGTTTTTTTACATTATGCACCGGAGAATATTTATACAAGTAGTCAAACATTTCTTTGTTGTCATCTGCTGTACCATAGTCATACGCCCAACCGGCACCTGCTGTAAACTTATGATAACGCAACATATCCAACACACCTACTGCTGGAAAACATACTTTAAATAAATCAGGACGCTGGGTCATACATGCACCTACCAACAACCCGCCATTAGAGCCCCCTGAAATAGCCAAATAGTTTTTGCTGGTATAGTTTTCTTTAATTAAGTATTCCGCTGCTGATATAAAATCATCAAATACATTTTGCTTGTTCATTTTAGTACCGGCATTGTGCCAGTTATCGCCATACTCGCCACCACCACGGATATTGGCTACGGCATATACACCACCATTTTCCATAAATACTAAATTACTGACACTAAAAGAAGGAGTAATGCTCACTGAAAAACCTCCATAGCCATAAAGCATCGTAGGATTTTCTCCGTTCAGGTCAATCCCTTTTTTATAGGTAATAATCATCGGTATTACAGTACCATCATTGGAAGGGTAGAATACTTGCTTGCTTTCAAAATCTTCCGGGTTAAATTTTACTGCCGGTTTTCTAAATATCGACGATTTACCGGTTGTTATATCATACTTGAAAATGGTACTTGGATAGTTATAAGAAGTGAAGGAATAGTAGGTAACCTTTTCTGTTTCCTTGCCACCAAAGCCGGAAGCTGTACCTAAGCCTGGCATCATGATTTTCTTTTCTTGTACGCCATTCAAATTATATTGATAGACTTCCGAAACAGCATCTTTCAAGTATTGAGCAAAAAGTTTTTTCCCACAAGCAGTAACGCTCAATGGAAAGTTTGTTTGCGGTATTAATTCTTTCCAGTTTTGGGAAGTGGGTGTAGCTGCATCTACTACTACTAATTTTCCGTTGGGGGCATTTTTATTGGTATGGATATACAGCTTTCCATTGTTAGAAAAGACAATATTCTGCTCTGTTTCAAAACCGGTAACAATAGGAATGATGGGGGCACGGCTCATCGTCAGATTCTGAAGGTATAATTCATTGCCATAAGTAGCATTTGCTGCAGTAATTACTAAGAAGTTTTGATCTTCAGTAACATAGCCCCCTACATAACGACGAGGCTCATCCACTCCTCCAAAGATGAGGGCATCTTCTTTTTGCTCTGTTCCAATTCTATGATAATACAGTTTATGAATTTCTGTTTTTGCCGTTAGTTGGCTACCTTTTGGCTTATCGTAACTACTGTAGTAAAAACCATCATTTCCCTTCCAAGACATGCCGCTAAATTTGATGTCCACTAGGGTTTTATCTAATTGTTTTTTGGTTCGAGTATCTAGGATAATAATTTTAGTCCAGTCGCTACCACCTTCTGAAATCTGATAGGCACAACGTGAGCCGTCTTTAGAAAACTGAATACCGGATAAAGAAGTAGTACCGTCTGTAGAGAAACTATTCGGGTCTAAAAATACTTCCGGTGCTCCTTTCCCTTTTTGACGGTAGAGCACGGCTTGGTTTTGAAGCCCGTTATTTTTATAGAAATAAGTGTAGCTACCTTCGGTAAAAGGTGCAGATACTTTTTCATAATTCCAAAGCTCGGTAAGGCGCTTTTTAATGGCTTCTTTAAATGGAATTTGAGCTAAATACTCATTGGTAACATTGTTTTCCTGCTCTACCCATTCTTTGGTT
>CALMXV010000496.1 GCA_937871155.1 uncultured Taibaiella sp.
ATGCACCACATCGGCAACGGGTAATGAACATTCGCCATATTGCTTCATCCAAAAAGGTTGTAAACCCATACTTCCACAGATGAGTGGGCGCGTTTCTATGCCATGTGCTTTTAGATGTTGTGTCACTTCCATTCTGTTTGCTACCAATGTACCGTAAGCGAAATGGGATAGGAAGCTACAATCACTTTTTTGTACCCAGTACTTTTTACCCAAGTAGTTTACATAGTGTTGATAATTTTCACTTCTTACTTTAGAAATCGCATCTAGTTTTTTTAATTGACCGATGCCTAAAAACGCATTCAGGTCGGTAGAACGAAGGTTGAAGCCCGGGAAATAAAACGTATATAAATCTCTAAAAGCATCGATGTTGTAATCGGCTTTCCATTGATTGGCAAAATCTTCAGACACATCTCTTGCCCAGCCATGCGAGCGGATAGAGAGCATCAAGTTATAAAGCACTTCATCGTCTGTAACCACTATACCACCTTCGATGGTAGAGATATGATGCCCGTAGTAAAACGAGAACGAACCGGCTTTACCAATCGTACCCAGTTTTTTATTGTTGTAAGCAGAACCGAGAGCTTCACAACCGTCTTCTATCAACAACACCTCATACTTTTCACATAAAGCTTGAATGGCATCCATGTGATTCGCATGTCCTAGTACTTGAACAATGATGAGGAGAGCGGGGCGTTCTTTTTCAAATATTTTTTCTAGATGAACAATATCAACTCCTAAGTTGTTAGCATCGCTATCGCAAAGGAAAGGCTCAAAACCCAATTGCATAAACGGCGAAAGCGTAGTAACCCAAGAGATAGCCGGCACAACTACTTTTTTATTTTTAAGATAGTTGCCTTCCAATAGGGCATAAGCCATCAACAAATTAGCAGAGGAGCCACTATTCACCATCACACTGTATCGAGACCCCATATAAGCCGCAAATTGCTTTTCAAACTCTTTGGTAAGTGGTCCTTTGGTGAGCTGTGCTTGTGTATTGATCCAGCTTGTCAGGTCTTGTAGTTCTTCTACAGATATGGTGTCTTCAGCCAGTTTTACTATATGCTTGTTCATTTCTTTCTATTCAGTTTTTTAATCGGAGATACAAGGGCTAGGGTTCCTTTCAAAAAGAAAAGCATCATCCTGCGAATACCGAAAAATTTCACGAATTTATTAATCATAAAGTAAACTCGCGCTTCATTGTAGGCATCGGCTATCTTTTTTTTCTTTTCTAAATTGTTGACCGCATCTATGGTGATGGAGTTTTCATGTTCTCTGAAGACGGCCAAATAGTCTTCTACAAAGCCAAATCGGGTATAATCCATGCTGGACATCAGGGTGAAGAGTAGGTCGGGCCCTACACCTTTATATTCTTTTTGTGCAAAAGGCATTTTGCCTATAAAAAGGTTATTTACCAATACCTCTTTTCTGAAAATAGCACAGCCGGGAGATAGCAAGTTGTTCATTTCAAAATAATACAACTTCCACATGCTATAGTTGCCTGTAGTTTTAAAGAAGCGGTTTAGTTGGGTTTCTGTATAGCTTTGGTCGCTTTCGTTAAAGAGTTTCACATTGGCAAATACAAAGCCCGTGTTGGCATCCATCAGCTTCATGCAGGCTTCTATAAAAGTGGGTTCTATCCAATCGTCGTCATAGTTGATGTGAATAAAATCTGAGGTAGCGTGAAGAATGGCATCCAACCAAGTGCTGTGTACTCCCAAGTCTTTTTCCCTACGCACATACGTTATTTTCCCTTCATATTTTTTTACTATTTCGGGCGTGTTATCTGTGCTTCCATGGTCACAAACAATGATTTCGCAAGGATAGGTTTGGTTTAAAGCCGAATCTATACATTGCTCCAAATAATGGGCTCTGTTGAAGGTAGGAATAACGATGCTTACAGGCGGTTGGTTCATGCTAAGCGAGTTCATTTTTCAATTTAGTAGTGTCTGCAATGAGGTATTGAATGGGTTCTTGAGCATCAAAAACAATGTTTAAAGGTACGGGGGATAATGATTGTACAAAATCTTTGATGGTGCTGCCTTTGCCGCTTCCAATGTTATAAATACCTGTTGAGCCTTTTTTTACTAGTTGGATGATTTGTTTACAGAGGTCTTCGGCATTGCTTAGGTCTCTTACAGATTGGGCGCCTCTTAATACAAATGGTTTTGTCAAGTCTTCTGTGGCTAATCTTTTTTTAATAGAAGGATATAAAAAAGGAACTTTTTGGGAGTCGTGAAAGAAACTGAAGATACGGCCTACACAAAAAGGAAGTGGATACTGTTCAATAAACGATGCAGCTAAAACTTCAGCTACATACTTGGTGTTGCCATAAAGGTTAATGGGTTCGATAGGGTCTTCTTCTTTGATGGCTTTATCCGAACTGCGATAGATATGACAAGTGCCCGCATAAAAGAAATAAGGGTGATGGTTTAATTGTTTGGCTACTTCTAAGAGATTCAACGTGCCTTGAACATTGACCTCAACAGCTTTTTTATAATTGTCAGATACGATATTGACCGGTACGATGGCTGCCAAATGTATTAGATGGGTGATCGCTTGTTGTTGGTACCAAGTAGCAATATCAGTTCTATTAGTTATATCCCCCTCAAACAACGAGATGGCAATGCCGGCATCTTGTAGCTGACGACTAATGATGGTACCTAATACTCCTCTTGATCCTGTAATTCCTATGAGCATTTTATCGAAATTGTTGCAAATGTAAAAGCAAAAACCTTTCCTCAAGGAAGATTTATATTTTAATCCTTTACTTTGTCCGGTGAAATCTTTTCAGCTTACAGTAGCTATCTGTTCCTATAATCGTGCACGGTTTATTCTCCAAGCACTGGATAGTTTATATGCACAAGATTTTGACCAAGAGGCATTCGAAGTAGTAGTGGTGGACAACAACAGTACCGACAACACACTCGAGCTTTTAGCTACCTATAAAACCCAACATCCTGCGCGCCATTTTCGTTATGTTACTGAGCCTTCACAAGGGGTGGCCTATACCCGCAATAGGTGCGCTAGAGAAGCAAAAGGCGCTATCATAGCTTATATGGATGACGATTGTATAGCACAGCCGGGATGGCTCAAAGGAATTGCTGAGTTCTTTGCAACGCATCTTGACGTTTATTCCGTAGGAGGGAAAATTGAGCCGTATTTTTTGACAGGGATTCCTGATTGGTATTCTAAATATTTCTTTGGTTTAGTGGGGCGATTTGATCAGGGGGAAAACATAAAGCCTTTGACGGGGCAACGCTATCCTTGTGGGGCAAATATGGCTTTTCGAAAAGAAGTGTTTACTGAACTCGGCTATTTTAATGAAGCCTTAGGAAGAAGTGGAAAGGGGCTCTTAGCTAACGAGGAGAAAGATATTTATTTACGATTGTTAGCTGCGGGCAAAAAAGTGTATTACCTCCCACATGTAGCCGTATTACATGCAGTAGAGAGCAACAAGTTTGATAAAAACTATGTGTATCGCCATAGTATGGGCATCGGTGGGGGCGAGCGGCTTCGTTTGAAAAATCAACCGGTAGCGTTATTGAAGAAATTTGTTGAATATTTTTTGAAATGGGGCTATGCTATAGTTTATGGTATTGGGTTTTTACTAAAAGGACAGTGGAGCAAGTTTTATATGTTGGAGCGGTTTCGTTGGTGGGTTATCGAAGGGTTTTTATATCCGAATCGAGCAAGATAGTTTTAAGAGAAGCAACTTTGAAATCCACTATTGCCT
>CALMXV010000497.1 GCA_937871155.1 uncultured Taibaiella sp.
ATCCTATTAACAGACTAAGGCTACTATTTTTATTGATGTTCATTTGTTTTGAGGGTCAATTACAATACGTTTAAAATTTGTTCTTTGGCTTTTTCAAGTTCATCTTTCATAGCGATTACCAGTTTTTGTATATCTGCATGATTGGCTTTGGCGCCCAGTGTATTGATTTCTCTACCTATTTCTTGCAGCACAAAACCTAGCTTCTTGCCTTTGGCAAACTCTGTATCATTAATGATTTCATGAAAATAATCGCAGTGTTGTTGCAATCTAATTTTCTCTTCAGAGATATCCATTCTTTCTAAATAATAAATCAACTCTTGTTCAAATCTATTGGCATCAACAGATTCTGCACCTACCATCGTTTGTAAAGACTGCTGCATTCGTTGTTTTACTTTTTCTATCCGTTGAGGTTCTAATACCAATGCTTGTGCTAATAACTTTTCAATGTTTCTAATCTTCTCTTCTAAGTCTGCTTTTAGCACTTTCCCTTCTTTGCTACGATGTCGTGTCAACTGTTGAGCAGCTTGGGTGATTAACTGTTCTAATACTTGCCATTCTTCCTCAGAGATTGCATCTTGATCGGCAGCTACTACTTCTGGCATCGTCATTAGCGTAGCAAGCATATTATCTTGATTGAGGTTTAACTCTGTAGCAAGTTGCTGCATACTCTGATAATAATTCTTAGCTAAGTCCGTGTTTATGGTCATGGGCTTTGACACGCCCCCTTGCTTGATGGATATAGAGAAATCTATGGTGCCTCGTTGCAAAAGTTGGGCTAGCTTATTTCTCAATGGTAGTTCATAGGCTCGCAACAAGGAAGGCAAAGACTTGGCACCCATTTCAAATTGCTTGCCGTTAAGTGATTTAATTTCTACTATTATCTGGCGATTATTTACTACTCCTTCTGCCCTTCCAAACCCCGTCATCGAGTGTACCATATCATTTTTATTAGGCAACAAAAATCTATAAAGCCTACCAACATTCAAAGTTTTAATTTTTGAGGGCATGACAAGAAGGAATAAAAGGGAATTGACCTTAAACTGTCGAAGAAGAAGAAGATTTCCTACTAATAATAAACCAAGTAAGAAATATAGCTATTAAGAAAATATTCGCTCCTATCCAATAGCTGAAATCATACGCATCATTTAGCTCAATAGCATTTGGGTCGCCTAGTATTACCAACCCGCCCCAATAAGCCGGTGACAGACTTCTACCTGAGGCTTGTTGCAAATAAGTAATTTTAGCTTGCTGCAAGGCAACATCTTTCGACATTCCTTTTTTTAAGTTTTTATAAAACTGTTCTATTATTTGGGTGCTCGATTGCTCATCTATACGCCATAAAGCCGTCATGATTGCTTGGCTGCCGGCATATTTAAATGCATGTGCTAAGGATATCATTCCTTCTCCATCTTGATAGCCCGGCTTTCCTGATTCGCAAGCGGCTAATACGGTTAGGTCGGAAGTAATATCACAGTTATAAATATCGTATAGATAAAGAGAATTATCGTCAGAAATCTGGGAGGGTTCCTTAGCAAATAGCAATCGGGAATATTCCGGATAATCGTTATTGCTCTCTGCATGGGTGCCTAAATGAATGATATGATGGTGGGCTGCCTGTGTCTTAAAACTGCTTGTAGTTGCTTCTTTATTCGTATATAATTTTCCTCCCAACATAGATTTTACTTTTTCTACCAAGTTGAGCGTAAAAGGAAGTGGAAGTAGATTTAAATAGGTTTTATCAAGATGCAAAGAATCTTGTTGCATAGAACGTTTGTAGCTCAATTTATCTTCAGAAGAAAACACAGGGGCAAATGCGATATAGTTAGATTTCATTTTGGTAACCGTACTTTCAAATTGCATAGCTGCCAAGCTATACTGATAAGAAATAGGATACTGTTGTAAGAGCGTGTGTTTAGCCAAGTCGGCATAGGTTGTTACTTGCTTTGTTGCCAACATATCAAAGCTTACATTAAATAAGATGCCATCCGGCACAATGACAATACGTTTATATTGTATATACTTTTCTATCGGCTGCCATAGCTGCCTATAAAGCGAATTTGATAAGCTACATACTTGTTGAGGTTTCGTATTCCTATCATTCAATGCAATTATTTTTTCCTTTAGGTCTTTTGATGAAAGCGGTAACATGATGGGTGGTTGCTTTTGAGAAAGTACTAGTACAAAAAGCTTATTTTCTACCATTACATAACGTAAGACAGTAACATCATTGGGGATATGATGATGTAACTCATCTAAAGAAAAATCAAAAGGGGCAT